>JAJTIA010000028.1 GCA_021299995.1 Candidatus Jidaibacter sp.
AGGTCCCGGTGATAGCTGTGATCGGCAAAAATGAAGTGGCGACAAGATCTGTGTCTGTGAGAAAATTAGGCAGTATAGATCAAGAAACCATTGCAGTTACTGATTTTGTAGATAAATTAATAGCTGAAACAAAAGCACCGTTTTAATCAAGATAACTAATTAAGGAGTCAAAAATAACTAATATTATAAAAGATGGGCCTAGATTTAATAGAGACATTAAATCCCCCGAAATACGTCTAGTAGATGAGAATGCTGAAATGATAGGTGTGATGCCTACTATTCAAGCTCTTAAGCTTGCAGCTGAAAAAGGTTTGGATCTTGTAGAGATCTCTCCAACTGCGAAGCCACCTGTTTGCAAGATAATGAACTACGGTAAATACAAATATGAGCTGCAAAAGAAGGCTCAAGCTGCTAAGAAAAAGCAGAAAATTGTAGAGACAAAGGAAATTAAAGTTCGACCAACTATTGCAGAAGGCGATCTTCAGATCAAGCTTCGTAATGCAATTAAGTTTTTAGAAGATGGAAACAAGGTAAGGTTCTCGCTTCAATTTAAGGGGCGTGAGATTACACATAATGAAGTTGGATTTGCTATAATAGAGCGCATAAAATCTGAGTTGATCGATATAGCCCGCATTGAATTCGAACCAAAAATGGAAGGCAGACAGATATTTATGATAGTTGCTCCCAAATAAAAAATGGTAAAAATTTACCAGCTTTTAGTAAAAAAGAGTTGGTAAGTAATGAGAAAGTATGCTATAAGACTCCATGCATAAGTGATCCCGTAGCTCAGGCGGTAGAGCAACTGACTTTTAATCAGTGGGTCGGCAGTTCGACTCTGCCCGGGATCACCACTCCCTTATTTTTTATCAATTTATTGTTTTTATATACAAGTTCCATATTATAGCTAAAGAAGTATAAAAGTGGTGCTGCTTTGTAAAGATGATTGAGTTCTCTAAAATAATGTGTGTGTAATCGTTTTGCTGTGCTTGCATTAGCTGCAGCTGCAATGAGCTAATGTTTTATCGAGGCTCTTTTATACTGCTCTCGCTATATTTAATGGACGCAATAGTACAAAACCTAAATCAATCCTGCTTCTATCCTTAATAACTCGTTATATTTTGCAACTCGCTCACCCCTTGTAGGCGCGCCGGTCTTAATCTGACCTGCGTTAACCGCAACAGATAGGTGAGCAATAAATGTATCTTCTGTCTCACCTGAACGGTGCGATATAATAGTCTTAAGAGATGCTCGGTGCGACACACCAATTGCTTTTAGACATTCAGTTACTGTACCGATCTGATTTGGCTTGATCAACACAGCGTTAGCATATCCATCATCTATACCCTTTTCTATCAATATAGGATTTGTCACAAATACGTCATCCCCAACAATCTGTATCTTGCCACCTAACTGCCTTGTTATGTGCATCCAACCTTCTATATCATGTTCCGACATTGGATCCTCTATTGACGCGATCGGATACTCAGTTGCGAGCGTTTCAAGGTAGCTTGACATGCCCTTATAATCGAGCACAAGGCCTTCACCCTTTAAATGATATTTACCATCTTCATAAAATTCAGATGCTGCAACATCTAACCCCAGCACAATTTGTTCGCCCAAGATATATCCTGCATCTCTCACTGCCTTACATATTTGCTCCAGCGCATCTTTTGCGCTTTTAAGCTGTGGTGCAAAGCCGCCTTCATCACCTACGTTTGTTGAATACCCTTCCTTCATCAGATTTTTTTTCAAAGTGTGATATACCTCGCAAGCCGCGCGCATCTTGTCAGATAAGCTATCGAACCCGTTTGGTATTATCATAAACTCTTGTATGTCGAGTTCATTATCAGCATGAGCGCCACCGTTGATCACATTTAAAAGTGGGGTTGGAATAGCATTGCCTGTGCCTAACGATTTATAAAGTGGTAGATCGTTAGCAATAGATATAGCTTTTGCGAATGCTATAGATGTTGGTAGAATTGCATTTGCACCTAAATTTGATTTATTTGGTGTGCTATCTAAGTCTAGCAAAGCTTTGTCAAATTGGCCTTGTGATTCAAAAGAACGGTTTAGTATCTTGTGTTTGATTATATTATTTACATTATCGATCGCATTTTTCACACCTTTGCCCATGTATCGCGAATCTTTGTCACGAAGTTCTACAGCCTCCTTAGACCCAGTGGATGCGCCACTTGGCACAGATGCAATTGTCTTAATTACACCTTCTATCTCTAAATGAACCTCAACAGTCGGGTTTCCTCTACTGTCTAAAATCTCTATTGCCCTCAGGCCTTTTATAGTATAGCGCATTTAGTTACCTCTTTAATCATCATCGTGTAGAATCCGTGTTGCAGCGCCATCTAAGTCATCGAACTGCTTGTTTTTTACCGACCAAAATAGCGCCCATATTATAAGAGCCCCGAAAAATAATGTTGCGGGAATTAAATATATAATAATTTCCATGAATTACCTTGCTTTTGCAATTTGATCCAAAACTTGATTTAAAAATCCTACTTCGCCAGCATGGCTGAATATTTTTGCAATCTCAAGATATTCGTTAATGATAACTTCTTTATCTGTGTCACGATCTAAAAACAACTCGCAAGCAGCTGCAAGCAGTATAGACTGCACAACATTTGCCAAGCGTTCAAAACGCCATTCTTTAGCCAAATATTGAGAAATATTTCCCTGCAGCGTATCTTTATATTCGAATGTTTTACGAACCAAATTAATCAAAAATGTCTGATCAGCCCTAGAAAGCCTTGAGTCTTCTAACTCGTTTGAATATAACTCTATGATGCCTAAGATTTTATCATCAACGCTCGAGCCAGAAATTGTGTCAATAATCACAGCATATATACATTGAACAGCTAAAACTCTTGCAGCACGTTTCTTCAAAATCTTTTTCGAGAGAAAACTAGTTGTGTTTTTGACTTCTTCCATCCCGCACCACATTCATACTATTGAGTTGCCTCATTGTGTTATTCATAACGCATAAATCATTTGCGATTGTTTGCGCGTATCTTACAACGCTATCAACTTTTAAATCTTGTACAGAAGCGTATACTACAGCTATTCCCACATAAAAACTAAAATATGTAGCATAATCATAAAGTGACCCAATAATCTGCTCATAATGCATAGATGAGATTTCTAAATTACTATCCGAAACTATGCCCAAACAAAGTACAGCTTCATAGTTTAATGATTCCGAAAGCAAATTGACAGCCAGAGGTAATTCTTTAGCTGAAGGCACGATGATTTCATCATAGGTATGGTCATGAGAATAGAGCACATCTATAGAAGCACGCAACATTGCGTCAACAAAGTGAGAATTATCCTGCGCTTTCAAAATCAAAATATGAGCCATAACCTTAATAAAAAAGTGGTGCGGATGAAGGGACTTGAACCCCCATGCCTCGCGGCGCTTGATCCTAAGTCAAGTGCGTCTACCAGTTCCGCCACATCCGCATCTTAAAGTGAACTGCAAGTAATTTCTTGAAAAACACTTACAGTAGTAGTATAAGGCTAAGTGAAAATATACTAATTGTATTAGCAAATCAAGTAAAAAGGTTACATATGCCATACGTTGTTTTAGAAAATTGTATCAAATGCAAGTATACAGACTGTGTAGAGGTGTGTCCGGTGGACTGTTTTTATGAAGGTGAAAATATGCTTGCTATTAATCCAGATGAGTGCATAGATTGCGGTGTATGTGAGCCAGAATGCCCTGCTGAGGCTATCAAACCTGCTGATGATTCTAATATAGAATGGCAGGAAAAAAATAGGATGATGGCAGGAAAGTGGCCTAATATAACAAAGAAAAAAGATCCATTATCCACAGCGGAAGAGGCAAAAAATGAACAGAACAAAGCACAGTATTTCTCTGAAAATCCAGGCTCTGGTAACTAGCCTACTACTATTGGTGTGCCAACCTAGCTTTGCCACTTGCCTTTATAACGATTTTGAAGGCTGGAAAGATTGCTTTATCAAAGATAAATTGTCACATAGACTTAATAGCGTAGATATCGACACACTTAGACAAGCCTCTTTTATACCAAAAGTAATAGACTTCGATAAAAAGCAACCTGAAAAAAAACTTACATTTGCAGGGTATCAAAAACTTATAAACTTACCCCAAAAAACTATAGATGCTAGAGCATTTTATTTACAACACAAATCACTGATTGATTCTGTTTCCTCTGAATATGGCGTTGAAGGAAGTGTTATTGTTGCATTGCTCACAATGGAAAGCGATCTTGGGAAAGTACAGGGCAACTTTAATATTATAGATTCTTTGGCTACTCTTTCCTATGAAGGAAGAAGGCAAGCATTTTTTGAAAAAGAATTGATCAACGCACTCACGATATCAAAAATTGAAGGAATAGATTATGACTCTTTCAAAGGATCTTGGGCTGGAGCTATGGGACAATGTCAATTTATGCCGTCCAGCTTCTTAGCATATGCAGTAGATCATGACGGCGATGGAGTAAAGGATATATGGGGCTCACACGAAGATGCCCTTGCATCTGCGGCCAATTATCTTGCATCTAATGGTTGGAAGTACGGAAAAACTCAAATAAACAAGCTTTCATCCAAAGATGCCGCGCAAATCAAGGCGGATTGCAGCAAAAACAAGACAATATGCAAAATAAATGAAAATTTTAACTTGATTAAACTAGAGGATGAAGATACAATATCAAACTTCAAGTCTGGCACAAATTTTGATGTGCTAATGAAGTGGAATCGCTCCAAATATTTTGTGATCGCGGTTTTAAAAATTGCAAATAGCATCGCAGATTAATGCTGTGAGCAGTGGATAAATAAGAGGGAATAGTTTTGTTAAAAAAGATATTGTTAAGCGTTATTCTTTGCACAAGCCTTACTGCCTGTCTTGAAGGGCCTGTAAAAAAACGTGGACACCATCATATTATGGGTAGCGCCCACAATGTGCAAATCAGAGAGAACAGCTTGGATTATGCAAAACTTGCTGATGGTGAAGTGATGTATGATGAACCAGCAAGCCCGAAAAACAAAGGCAAATTGAATGTAGACTACTCTGAAGTGGGTGTTGCTTCTTGGTATGGAGGCAAATTCCATGGGAGAAGGACAGCAAATGGGGCTGTATACAATCAGCACCACTACACAGCAGCGCACAGAACAATGATGTTACCTTCTGTTGCGCGCGTTACAAATTTAAGTAACAATCGCTCTGTGCTAGTGATAGTCAACGATCGAGGTCCTTATGTAAAAACAAGCAAGCGTATTATCGATGTCTCTAAGCAAGCAGCTAAAGATCTTGGTATGATAAATGCTGGCACAGCAAAAGTGCGTGTTGATTATATGCATGATGAAACCATCAAGCTTTTACAAAAATATCCTGCAAAAGAGCAAGCAAAAGCTAACACTTTGCTTAATCAACATCTACAAAGGCACATGGTGGAACTCAACGCAAAACATGCTAACACATAAAGCTTGAGTGCTATGCATTTCAATTCACTTCTTATTCACGACTATGTTCAGCTTCATTATATTCTCTGCAAGAGTTGCACATGCCAACACTGTCATAATAGATAAACACAAGCATCACAATCCGCTGAATTGCATGCATTTCTCTGAATAAAGAGATTATGGATGATTTATATAAAATGGCATTATAAGCAAATTATCTTTCTGACTTCTTTTTAGCTTTACGATCTTTAATCAGCTGAGCTTTTTGCTGATAGTTAGTCTGGCGTGCACGTGCAATCACTAAGCTTCCGTCCTGCGCATCTTCTGTAACAGCGCTACCAGCACCTATTATCACATTTTTACCTATCTTTACAGGTGCGACAAGTGCGCTATTTGCGCCAACCAGTGTGTTGTCACCTATTTCTGTTTTATACTTTTCAAATCCATCATAGTTGCAGAATATTGTTCCGGCACCTATGTTTACAAACTCACCTATATTTGCATCACCTATATATGAAAGATGAGAAGCCTTAGACCCATCACCTATCTTAGATGCTTTAACTTCCACAAAATTTCCTATCTTGCACCCCTTACCGATTGCGCTATTTGGCCTGATCCTAGCAAAAGGTCCTATCGAGGTATCTGAATCTATAGTAGATTTCTCAATATGGGTAAAAGGCATTATCTCACAATCGTTTTCCACAGTTACATTTGCACCAAAAATCACATATTGGTGTATAGTTACATTCTCGCCTAATTTTGTATCATATGAAAAAAATACTGTATCTGGTGCAATAACTTTTACGCCATTTTCCATCGCTTCTTTCGCAAGCCTTTTTTGCATCAATTTCTCTGCCTTCGCGCGCTGCACTTGAGTATTTATGCCACACACCTCTCTTTCCGGAGCGTTGGAGAAAGATACTTTTAATCCAGCTTGATTTGCAAGTTTGATAATATCCGTAATATACAGCTCTTGATTTACAGAATTAGGTATGACCTTAGATAAAAGGGGTTCTGCATGCTCACCTTTTATGATGTATATGCCAGAATTGCATAATGCATTGTCTGCCTTCTTGCCATCAAGATGTGAGTCTTCTACAATTTCGATCAAATCATCTCCGTATGTAATCAGTCTGCCATAACCTTTGGGATTTTTTGCTTTAAAACCAACATTTAAAACATCAAATGCTTCGGACTCAAAACGGTCTATCATAGATTTGAGTGTTCTTTTAGTGATAAGCGGCGAGTCCCCATTTAATATCAATATAGGATTTTTCTCACCTTGATTTATGGCCTGAATGGCTGCATGGGCTGTACCCAACCTATCTTTTTGTAGAATCGCTTTAAACGGATATTTCTTTTGCAGATTACTCACAATAAGATGCTTAAGCATATCTTCACTCAGCACAACTCTTATATCTGTGATTGCAAGGGCACTAATTTCATGAAGCAAAATCTCTAGAAATGGTGCGTTTGCTAGAGTATTGAGCGCCTTAGGGGTAGCAGAGCGCATCCTTTTGCCAAGTCCAGCTGCGAGTATAACGGTTGTAATGTTCATGAAGTCTAGATAATGTGTTTAATACAAGCGACACTTTAAAAAAAAGTTCTCTAATAATCTACTAAATCTTGAAATTAAACTCAATAAAGTTTAAAAGAACTTGAGCTGCAAATTTCAATATACATATATGCTTAAAATACCTAACTGGAAGATTGTACTTTCTATTATCATATGTTTTCTAAGCATATATATATCTATTCCTTCTCTTATCGACCTAACCAACTCTCCTGCTGCATCATTTTTCCCAGATAAAAAAGTAAACTTGGGGCTCGATTTAAGAGGTGGCTCATACATATTAATAGAGATGGAAATAGATGCATATGAAATGGAAACATTCTCGCGCAATGTTGATGCAATACGCAATAAGTTAAGGAAACTCTCATCTACCCAACCTACTATGCAAGTCAATGCTGCATCTAAAGAGGTAGTCATACCATTTACAAGCACTGAAGAAAAAGAAGAAATAAGAAAATCAATACTCGATTCTGTAGGTGCTTTCTTCTTTGTATCATCTACAGATTCTGAATTTGTACTCACAATCAATGGCGAAGAACTTAAAAACATTAGAAAAAATGTAATCTCACAATCTATGGAGATCATACGTAGACGCGTAGATGAAACTGGCACAAAGGAATTAGACTTGCAAAGACAAGGTGACAACTACATTCTGCTTCAAGTACCAGGGGTTGAAGACCCAGGTGAAATCAAGAGGATATTAGGCAAAACAGCAAAATTATCTTTCCACCTAGTAGAAAATTCACAATCTCTTGCGGCAGGTGTAAGGCTCATGCCATTTGAAGATCCGAGAACGGGACGATATATATCGATACCTGTACAGGCAAGACCCATATTAAGCGGAGATATGCTAGTAGACGCACAAACTACAATACATAACGGAGCGCCGATCGTCTCGTTTAAATTCAATAATCTAGGCGCAAAATTGTTCGGCGATGCAACTGCAGCTAACACTGGCAGAGCTCTAGCTATAGTGCTAGATAACGTAGTGATAAGCGCACCCTCCATAAGCGAACCTATTTTAAGCGGTTCTGGAATTATACAAGGCAGCTTTACTGTGGCATCTGCATCTGAACTTGCTTTATTGCTGAGGGCTGGTGCACTACCTGTACCACTAAAGATCATTGAGGAACGCAGCGTTGGTCCAAGCTTAGGTTTAGATTCTATTGAATCTGGAAAGAATGCGGCCCTTTTAGGCTCTGGATTTGTTGTAGTGTTTATGTTTGTATTCTACTACTTCTTTGGCATGATCGCCAATTTAGCTCTTGTATTTAACTTCTTCATGTTAATTTCTATTATGGCATTATTTGGTGCAACGCTGACGCTGCCAGGTATTGCTGGCATCGTTTTAACACTAGGGATGGCAGTTGATGCAAACGTCCTGATATTTGAAAGAATTAGAGAGGAGCTCGGTAAAGGTCGAACCCCTATGTCTGCTATAGATTCTGGGTTCGAAATGGCATTCGGCACCATTTTTGATTCTAACATCACAACCATACTAACTGGTGTGATTTTATACGTCTTCGGCACTGGTCCTATCAAAGGATTCGCTGTAACAATGGTGATAGGTATCATTTGCTCGATGTTTACAGCTGTGATGCTTTCCAAGATCATAATCGCATCATGGTATAGAAAGAGAAGACCTGAAACGCTGGTAATATGATAAATTATTTAAAAGCGATTTACATAAACAGCAGTCTTAGAAAAAAGATTATCATTCTCATCTCTTTGTTTGTAACATTAACCCCTCTAACCCTTGTCTCTATACTTGCATTTACATATTATAAATTAGGTATTGCTTCTGCATTTAATGAGCAGATGGCAAAAGCGATATCGGAGACAGTATATATTGCAGATTTGTATTTAAAAGAACACAAAGATGCTATTAAAGGAGATATTCTCGCAATCGCAAAAGACATAGAGCATAGTTATTATACACTTGCTACAAACCCTGAGGTATTCGGCGCCTTTTTAGATAAACAGTCCGAAGTACGCAACTTAGCAGAAATCGTTGTATTCCAAAAAGAGCATATCATCGCCAAAAACTCATTTTCTCTATCATTTGCTTTTGAAAAATTACCAGAACATGCACTTACTGAAGCTGCATCTGGGGATGTTGTAATATTAAGCAATACACAGAGTGATAAGGTACAAGCGCTCATAAAACTCACAAGCTTTTCTCAGACATATCTATTAGTTGGTATGTATGTAGACCAATCAATAATAAATCACCTAAATGAGTCAAAAGGATCGGCAGAGGAATACACATATATACTGAAAGACCTAAAATCAGCGCAAATGAAGCTCACAATTGTGTTCATCGTTTTAATCGCTCTCATTTCTATTGCATCAATTCTCTTAGGTAAAAAATTAGCTGAGATCATCACTGAACCACTAAATAGCCTAGTCAATGCAACACTAAAACTCAAGGAAGGTGACTTTTCAATCAAACTTCCAGAGCAACAAGGAAAAGATGAAACAGCAATTTTAACTCGTGCATTCAATCAGATGACAAGCACTCTAGCGCTACATCGTTCTGAACTTATAAAAAGTCGCGAGATTATAAATGAGCGTCGTCGGTTTATAGAGAAAGTTCTAGCTGAGCTTTCTGCAGGTGTGATTACACTAGATAGCAAAGGTAAGATCTTGCTTATGAACTCATCTGCAAAGACATTAATCAATGTAAGCCAAGATATAGAACTCACCTCGATAAAACAAGTGCTTCCAGAAGCAATAGAGTTGATAGATAAAGCCAAAGCAGATCATGCTAACATCGTTCAAACCAACCTCAAATTATCAAAAGATGATGTGGTTAGGCACTTATTCCTAAAAATAGGAACATTGATGGACAGCAAAAATAAGGTAGAGACCGTAATCATCACGTTTGATGATATTACAGAGTTGGTCAAAGTACAAAGAATGGCTGCATGGGGTGATGTTGCACGGCGTGTGGCACATGAGATTAAAAACCCTCTCACACCTATCACGTTAGCTGCGGAACGAATTCAAAGCAAGTTTCTCAAGCAAATTTCTGAAGATACAGATGTGTTTAAAAAATATATAGACACCATTATAAACCATTCTAACGATATACATGTAATAGTGGAGGAGTTTGTTGAATTTGGGCGTATTCCAGAAGCACATATTCAAACGGCAGACATTATAAAGGTTGTAAAAGACGCTATATTTTCACAAAAAGCAGTATACAGAGATATAAAATTTGAGCTCAATGCATCAAAAAAATCTCTAAAAGCAAAATGTGATTACATGCAGATCTCTCGTGTGTTGATAAATTTATTAAAAAATGCTGCAGAATCTATACAGCAAAAAAAACTCATACAAGAAAATTCGTATACTGGATTAATAACGGTTGAAATAGAACTAAAAGATGCGCAAACTGTTGATATCAAAGTTTGTGATAATGGCCTAGGCATACAAAAAGAGATGCAAGATAAGATCTTTGAACCATACGTTACAACTAAATCTCACGGCACAGGCCTTGGGCTTGCAATTGTACGTAAAATTCTAGAAGATCATGGTAGCGTTATGAGCTTTAAACCTTTAGCAGAAGGAGTGGAGTTTAAGTTTAGTTTATTATTAGTGGAGAAGGAAAATGAATAAAACACAGCAAATCACAGTATTCCAAAATAATATTTTTGGAATTTGTATGATGTTGCTTCACGCTGTTGCACTCTCTGTGCTTTATGCTGTAGTGAAAGAACTGACACAAGAGTTAAGCTCTAATGTGATTGTTTTTCTATACAAATTCATGATTCTTGTATGTGCATTACCTTGGTGCTTTTATGGAGGAATGCGAACCTTAAAAACAAATCGCATCTGGCTTCACATGTCACGAGGCTTTCTAAGTGTATGCGGATCCCTATCTATGTTTTATGCTATCAAACACATCGGTCTTTCTGATGTAACAGCAGTCGCATACCTAGAGCAAATTGTGCTCCTAATAGTTGGCATCCTGTACTTTAAAGAAAGAGCAACTAAAACTAAGATTGTCGCGATTATAATCAGCTTTGTTGGTGCTATTTTTATTATAAAGTCTGAGTATTTTATGAGAATATATGAAGCATCATTAGGTAATTCTTACAATTCCTCTTCAGAGTTCAATAGTTTTTATATCTTTGTATTCATGGCTATTGCATTTTGGTCTTTAAACAGCACTGTTATAAAAATTTTGGGCAAAACAGAAAAAACAAAGGTTCAACTGTTCTATGTTATGTTATTTTCTTGTATTATCGCATTCCCGATCGCATTCATGGATTGGGCTGTTGCAACAAAAATAGGTGTAATGGATATAAAATACCCTGTAAGCCTTGTGGATTTCACAGAGCTAGGGCTTACATGGAAGCACATTGGCTACATATTTGTTCTCGCTATATGCTATTTCTTACACGTCATTGGGCATTTCAAAGCATTCAAGCACGCTGAATTATCGGTTGTTGTGCCTTTTGAATACACTCGCTTAGTATTTGCTGGAATTTTGGGATATTGCTTCTTTTCTGAAGTTGCGCTACCACCATCTTATATCGGATATATCTTGATTATAATATCAGGTGTTGCAATATTTAGAGCTGAGCAAAAAAAACGTAAAAAACAAAGAGCTCAAGAGCTAGAAGAAGAATTTGATCAAGCGTAAAAAAGAGGTTATAATGTCACGATTGATAGCAATTTTATTATGTATTTTTATGTCACAAGAAGTATTAGCTTATGAAGCAAAGGATAAAGCTGTGATTATGCAGCTGAAAGACGGCAACGTTAAAATTGAACTGTATTCAGAAAAAGCCCCAGAGCATGTTAAAAGAATCTTAGAACTTTCTCATGAAGGTTTTTATGATGGGATAGTATTTCATAGAGTCATTTCTAACTTTATGGTTCAAACAGGTGATCCAACAGGCACAGGCATGGGCAAAAGCTCAAAACCTAATCTCAAAGCAGAATTCAATGATACTAAGCATGTAAGAGGCGTACTATCTATGGCCCGGTCTTCTGATCCTAACAGTGCTAATAGTCAGTTCTTTATTGTCACTCATGATTCTCCGCACCTAGATCGTCAATATACAGCATTCGGTAAGGTAGTTGAGGGCATGGAATTTGTAGATAAAATCAAAAAAGGTGATGACTATAATAATGGTATGGTCACTAACCCTGATAAGATCATCAAAATGCGTCCTGCCTCCGAATTTTAACTAGGACTCACTAGTATTGCACATACAAACACATCTTAAAACCAGCGCTAATGACGTTTGCCACTATATCATAAATTTTAGGTGATTTTTATAATATAAGTATTAGAATCAATTATATATCAGTAATATAATCAGGCTGGGATAGGGATGAAAAAGGAAATAGCCCGTTATCACTGTCAAAATGGTTGGCTTGATACACCTGTCATTCATGATGCCAACTTAGTAATTTGCTTTGTAAATGACAAATGGATTGAGCAGTTAGATACACACTTTATCTGCAAGCAACAATATCCCACAGCTGATATTATGTTGATTGGTTCTGGAGGTCAGATTATAGAACAAAATCTATATGACGATGAGATGTGCATTATTGCAATAAAATGGAATGCAGTCAAAAACAAAGGATATAAAGTAGATTGCGATACTTTTGATAAATCTTTTGATGCTGGAGCAAACTTAGCAAAAAACTTGATTCAAGATGACTTAAAACACATCTTAATATTTGCAGATGCACAGCATGTTAACGGAGAACAAATGATTGACGGTATGTACTCAGTGTTGCCTAAATCAGTCAGTGTATCAGGAGGCTTTGCATCAGATAATGCAAGCTTTAAGCGTGGTATGAATGGGCTTAATGCTAATCCAACAGGTCAATCCATTATTGGAATGGGCTTATACGGAAAAACCCTACGTGTTTACTGCGCAGCAGAAAGTGGGTGGCAAACATTTGGTCCAAAACGCTTAGTGACAAAAGCAAAGGGCAACAGACTAATAGAAGTTGATGGCCAAAATATTTTAGATCTATATGGGAAATATGTGCAATTAGAGGACAAAAATACAGCTGCTCTACACGCACTATATCATCCTATTGCAGCATTTAGTAATAATGCACTTGAATTTAAAGCTTTGCGTGCAATTCTTGGTATAGATGAAGAAGAAAAAAGTCTAATTATGGCAGCAAATGTAACAGAAGGAAGCAAAATACAGCTGTCTCACGGTCACTATCAGTCACTTATCAAAGGAGCTGAAGCGGCAGCAACAATATTAAAAGTAGCAAACCGACCAGATGCTTTTGTTCTTGTCGTTGTATGTATTGCACGCAGGGTTTTACTTGGCAACCGCACAGAAGATGAGCTAGATGTAGTAAAAGAAATTTTAGATAAAGTGCCATGTATAGGGTGTTATTCGCATGGCGAAATAGCTTATGATGATATAGCAAAAATATGCGAGCAACATAATCAAACCATGACTATGACAGCATTTTACGAGGAACTTGATGCATAAACTATTACAACGTCAGCTCAAAAAATGTACAACTCCTGATCGCAAGATCAACTATGAGTCATTACTTAAAGAAGTAGGGCTGGCATACAATCAATATGATATGACAGACGATCATGTGAATGATATATTGCAGGCAATGTCAGCTGAGATGAATGAGCAACATGATATAATTGCGCAACACAAAGTCGTCTTAGAACAGGAAGTGCTGGACCGTACTAAAGAGCTAGTTTCTGCAAAGGAGGAAGCAGAAACAGCAAACCGTCTCAAATCTGAATTCTTATCAAACATGAGCCATGAATTACGTACTCCAATGAATGCAATTCTTGGGTTTTCTCGTATTGGCATAAAGCGCATGGGAAAATGGTCAAATGAAGAGCATATAAAAAATTTTGAGACAATACAAGAAAGTGGTAAACGCCTTATGCGTCTATTGAATGATTTGCTAGATTTATCTAAGATGGAAGCAGGAGCAATGCAGTACTACATGCAGAATTACGCCATTCAAGATATCATATCGCCTATTGTTAATGAGATGTCTTCGTTGCTTAATGACAAAAATATCCATCTTGATATACAAGACCTAACAGACGGTATTATGATATGCTGTGATAAAGATAAAATCACACAGTTACTGGTGAATTTAGTTTCTAACGCGATCAAATTTTCTCCTAACGATAGTACTATCACACTAAAAAGTGTATGCGATTTAGTAAAAAACAAACTAACTGTTTCTGTTTCAGACCAAGGTATTGGTCTGCCAGAGCATGAGCTCAACGTTGTTTTTGATAAATTTGTACAAAGCAGTAAAACCAGAACAGGTGCAGGTGGCACAGGATTAGGTCTATCCATATGCAAAGAGATTATCTCGGCACATTCTGGTAATATTTTTGCCCAAAACAACCAAAATGGTGGAGCTTCTTTCATATTTAGTATGCCCTTATCTCAAAACAAAAAAGATGATCAAGACTAATATCTAAATCAATAAATCATACCTGTGGAGTCGAATTTAAACTCTATTTCTTTCCATCTGTGAAATTTATCTTGAGGCAAATTTTGTAGTGGAGAAGACATTTTAACAGCACGCACCGCACTTTCAACGAACACATTATAGTATATAGATCCATTTGATTGTGGCTTTGGTTTTACATTTACTACATTTGCATTCATATCTAGCTCTATCACAACAATCACTTGCATACCCGCAGCATCAGATGCCCCAGCAAATGAAGAGGTGTTCCAATTTTTCACAATTTGAGATTTTATAGAATCTATCTCACTGACAGACATAGGTGCAGCATCGTTATATGCTTTATTAGTATCACCTTTTAGAGCATCAGAAAGATCTTTGAATTCTTTATCTAACTTTGCTTCATCTTTCTTCTTCGCATCAGCATCCAAGCTTTTCAAAATAGATTTTTCAAAACTATCATCTTTAGGCTTTTTATTTTTTTTCTCTTCTTTAGCTTTTTTATCGTCCTTCTTTTCTTTGATAGGTTCAGGCTTCTTCTCTTCTTTTTTCTTTTCTTCTTTAACTTTTTTATCTGGAATTTTTTCTGCTTCTAAATCCTGGGTTTTGGAATTTTCTTTCTTTTGAGTCTCAGGCTTTTTCTCTTCTTTTTTATCCTCTTCTTTCTCTACAGCTTGAGGGGCTTTTTTAGTCTTTGTGCTTTCATTATCTTTTCTATCTGACGTCTTCACCTTTACGTTAGTAAGCTCGCTTACTGGCACCACATCTACCACCATAGCAAAATCTTGGTTCACATCAGTACGGCTAAAAAATGGCAGGCCAAAGATTGCAAGCAGCAGTATACTTGCATGTAGCAGTATAGAATAATATAAAGGGCTCTTCATGCTCGCTCTAACTGTTAATGTTTTCCGAAACTAAGGCTATATTTTTAAATCCAGCATCTTTAATATTAGCAAACACCTCCATTACTTTGCCGTAATCGATCGATTTATCACCACGGACAAAAATACGTACGTTCTTATTTTCTTTAGCAACGGCAAGCAGCTTAGGCGATAGCTCTGAAATTTTTACCTTAGTTTCCTGTATATACACGTTACCGTATTTATCTATTGAGATCGATATAGGCTCATCCTGTCCTGCGAGAGCAGATGCCTTAGTTTTTGGCAAATCAACCTGTACTCCAGCGACAAGCATTGGAGATGTAACCATAAAAATCACAAGTAGCACTAGCATCACGTCAACCAGAGGCGTCACATTGATTTCTGCACTTAAGGCACGTTTGCCACGCCTATGCTTTTGATTAATAGAAAATGCCATATTACCTAATATTATCTAATTCTTTCGACATTAAAGAACCAAGCTCTGTGCTAAAATCCTCAAGATTATTTGATATCCTATTTATCTCAGATGCAAACTTATTATAGAAAATCACCGCTGGAATTGCTGCGGCAAGTCCAAAAGCTGTTGCAAGCAGAGCCTCTGCTATGCCAGGCGCAACAACGGCAAGCGTTGTATTCTTAGAAATCGCAATAGACTGGAAGCTCACCATAATACCCCAAACTGTACCAAACAAACCTATAAATGGCGCACTCGATGCAACTGTTGCAAGAAAATTTATATTTTTTTCTAATGCATCAATAGATTTGTTAGTAGCAATTTGCATAGACTGATAGATACGTTCCTTAGTGCCAACCTTAAGCTGATCATTTGATGCCATATCCCTTACATTTCTGTTTTGCCACTCCTGCATTGCAGATGCAAACACAATTGCTATTGGATGAAGCTCTCTACCCTTGATTCTTTCGTATAAATCTTCAAGAGATTGACCGGACCAAAACACTTTTTCAAACCCTTTAGTTTTTGAGGCAACATTCCTGATTGTAGTCCATTTGTCAATTATTATCGCCCAGCTCCATATCGATGCAAACACTAGCATAAACATAACGAATTTAACTACAATATCTGCCTGTAAGATTAACCCTATAAACGAAAGGTCTAAAGGCGCTTGAGATCCTTCTATTGCGGTGCTCGCAATTGATTCTATTGGTGCTGCTTTACCGGCAAACATCTGTATGTTTTGATAACTTAACATGGGTTTTGTAAAAAAATTTATTAGCCATTAAATATTATAATCATGATGTATAACTTTTTCAATCAGATTAACTTTGTTTGAATGTCCAAATCAAAACAGATGTGGTATATATGCTGCTGCTAAAAAAATATTTAAGTCATTCTAATGCTACAAGCATACCAGCCTTATAATCAGACAAAAACCAATATTACTGATATTTTAAATGGCAAGATTCCTGATATAGGGGAGGTACAGCTATCATATTGCGATATAAATTCATCTCAAGCTATTAGTTTATTTGAGAAATTAGTGAGTATGCCTTCTCTTAAAACTATAGATCTTTCATCTAACAATATTAATTCTGATGCATCTTTTAGCATTAAAGCTTTTTTAGAAACTCATGCTAGTATTACAGAAATCAACTTAAGCTTTAATAGATTAGAAGATAAAGGCATTCAACCTATATTAGAGGCAGTAATAGTAAATTCTTCACTCAAAAAATTGTCTCTCTCTAATAATGGCATTACAACACAAAGCGAAGAATGGATAGGGAACATAATTAGAAAAAACATATCTTTAATTCATATAGATGTATCATCTTTATTTGAAGATCCTACTTTTTCTAAATACAAATCTAATGATATAGGCTATGCAACAGCAAAAGCAGTGGCAGCATCATTGCCTTATAATAGCTCTCTCATTACATTCGAATGCACAAATAGCCTAACGAAATTTGTTGCACAGAAGTTGCAAACTCAATTCCAAGCCCGAAATAAAACGATTGAGCTAACAATATCAAAGTATTTAGACAATAGAATGACTTTAAACGATCTAAAGATAGCGAATAGATATATGCCAGCTATACTATCAACGCTTGAATTACAAGGCAAAAATCAAAATGAGTTTGCAAATCGTATACACAATAAACTGGTCAGCTGTGCTCATTTCATCTATGAAAACTCATTCTCAACATTGACTTTTGATCTAATAGGGGTGATCTTTAACAATTTAGACAAAGTCTCGATCGCTAGATTTTTCGCTACTGCCAAGATGAAAGAATACCATGCAGAAGAACAGATCAAGCTATAGTATTTGTGGCTCTCCCTATACAATACTCTGCCAAAAGCTCTGATATTACCGAGTGATTTGCTTTTTTGGGATCTGCAACAAAGTCGAGCTTATAAGAAAAACCTATATTGAACGCCACATCATCAGCTACTTTTCTAACTTCTGCTTGCAGTTGATTCGGCATCTCTTTTTCTGTTATCACAGATAAATCTACCGATGAAAATGAGGATGCCTCAAGTTTTATCAGCACAATACAATTACCAAGATCTTGATGCGTGCATTCTAGGACTAGATTTTTATACTTTTTATTTTCAAAGCTCTTTATAAATAAGCGTGCCAAAGTTTTTTGATCATCTAGCTTGAGAGGTAAAAACATCAATGACCAGCTTAGGCTTTTGGAAAGATCAAACACCTCTTTGGGGGCTTGGTCCTTTAACCCATCATCCAATAAAAGGCTTTTTACTGCCTCTAAAAATGAACCTACGATATCATCTGACTTAATCTCATGAATCTGATATTCCCCAAGCTCAAATTCTTTTTTGATATTTTCAATTTTATTGAGCAAACCAAGAGATTCTGAGATAGTCATCTCAGAATCAACTTGTGGCTTAAGAGTTAATTGCACTGACTCACCTGTCTGATTTATTTTCTCTATTATTAGAGTATCTTTCTTTATAGAAATTTCAACCTTATCAAACACTTTTAGGAAAGATGCGTGAGATATAACAAGATTACCAATCTCTGTCTTTATCTTTACTGCACCTACAGGAGATATAGCTTCTACAGCACCTGTTAATTTATTGCCGCGTAAAGCTTCATATATTTCTGCCGAGATTTCAATTTTCATATTGCGAGATTTTGAAGTGCTTGCATGAGATATATTATTGATTTTCGAGACATATGTCATTACTTAAGCAGCTCCCATGTTATGCCAAATACTAATGGGATCAGTACATTATCATCAATCTTTATTTTCTCAGAGTACAGCTCTGCAATGGTCGTTGTAATGATGCATACAATTAAGATAAATTTATGGTCTAGCCATATAATGATAGGTAAGCTTATAACGCATGCAGAGAGAAAAAATGCAACTGAGCCCTCATGCGACTTGCCGTGTATTTTACCTTTGCCATATTTTTTGCCTATATATGCAGCGAACGGGTCACTTATACACAATATAAGATATGATATTATGAATATTGGCTCTGGGAATAAAAATATACCTAATGCTGCACCAAGCATCATGTAAGATGCACCACTCAATGTTTTCATCTCTTTTGGTTTGAGCAAATCCTGTAATCCAAAATATTTGAATAGTTTGTGTACTTTGGGTTTTAAAGGGTTAGGTAGAATTCTCAATAAATCTATGGTAAGTACTACTACTGTTGTCCCAGATATCGCAAGGAGAGCAATCATATAATCTGTGAGTAGGTAAATAATAGGTATCCAAATGCAAGAGATGTGTAGAACTTTTCTACTCATGTATTTTGCTATATCTAACTTTGCCATTTTAAATACTGTGTATTTGCATTCTATTAGCTAATCATGGTACAATTTTATTAAGGAGCAAGTATATTATTTTATGGAAATATTTTTTACAATCTTTGGTTCAATACTAGCAGCAAGCATTTTGCTAATGTTTCTTTTTTTGTTTTTAGCAAACAAGTACCAAGCATACTCCTCAAAACAAAGACTACGTAATATAGACAAAACTTCACAATACAGAACTAGAAAACCAGGGCCTATAAAACTAACAGATGAGCTCAAATCTAAGGATAGGGGTTTAGAAAAAATCAAACAAGAACAAATGCAGACCAATGTTGAAGTTTATACGGAATACAGCTCTCCTGCTAAGCAACAAGATGACATAGCAATTGTTGGTGTTGCAAAACCAGTTGGTAGATGGAGCAGTTTTATAATGAAGCAAAAAATGGGCTTTATACTCGCTATGGGAGGCTTACAGTCTTTGGCAGGCAAACATAATTCTAAAGAAGGATTTTGGACTAATTTAATCAAAGCGCAGGCTGCATCTAAAGGCAAAGGCGCAAGTAAAGGGAGGTAATATATGACACAAGAACCAAATATTTACGAATCACGTCTGATGGAGGCGTTTTCATCTCCAGACTTTATGTTAGTTAAAATGCTAGGCGAAAAACTGTTGGAAGCTGGTATGGCATATATTGCAGATACAGAGCTTGGCAAGATGATCTCTCCCTCTTATATAGAGCCTACACTTACACAGGATAAAGACAGAGGCGCTTATAGATCTTGATATCCATATTTTAAAGATTCGATTTCCTGCACAGCTGTATGCAATTCTTCTTGTATTACTTCTGGCAAGCTATCCATTTCAGATTCTTCCGTTGCAATCCCTAGTGCTTCCTTAAACCATATACCCCATGGCTTTGTAAGCTGATCGTATTTCGCTAAGTTCGACATATAACTTTCTAGAGTTTTCAAATCTACTTTTCCTATTGCATCCCACTTCTGATCTAACAACTCTACACCATGCTCCGATATGTTATATTTAGAAAGCCAATTAAAACTTTCAGTAAAAGCCTTACTAGAGAAATATGTAGTTTTTTTAATACAAGTGTGGAATTCTTGTGTTGATGGAATATTTTCTTTAGTATGTTCAAAAATCACTTCTCTCAGCATATGGCATGAAAAAAACGTATTGAATTGAGAATCAGTGATATTATTGTCATATATCCCTTTCACAATGCATTCAAAATCACCATCCTTTAACAGGTTTTTAAATACTTTTCTTGTATAAGATACCTCTCTACAATTTCTTCCTACTCGAGTAGTCACCTCAAAATTGAGACAGAGAGTATTTAAAAGCACACTTAGGTTTTGCAACTGCCCTTGAGATAATGTATAGGATGCTAGCGCTTCTCTTGCCTCATTTAGTTGATCTTCTGAATTTGGTACATACCCTAAATACTCAAGCATATCATCTATAGCTATGAAGTTTTGTGTTGCATCAGTCATAATATTAAAAAATATACAAATTTTGCAAAATTATATCTGATGAGCTTTCGATATACAACTAATAAATTGATAGAAAAGAAGTGAGTGGGGATCCCGGGCAGAGTCGAACTGCCGACCTACTGATTAAAAGTCAGTTTCTCTACCGCCTAATCTAGAACGAGTACATGCAGATTTAAGACCTGCTTGAGTCCGTTCTCTTATGATATCTTTCTATATTTTTTTAAAGCTGCTTTAATTTGTTGAATGGTATAAAAACCCAACAAAACAAGCAGTAAATAATACCCACAATACAAGATCGGTAAATAGACGAAAATCAGCATGTTTATAAAAATTTTTATAGATGTCTGAATTGCGTCTTAAAAACGACAGTATTTAGTGAGAGAGATTTTCTTCTAATCTAGGGCTCTTCCAAAAGATGCTTCGTATCCTGCTAACAATATAATACCAACAATAGTAGCTGTAATACTGTTCTTAATAAGAGCAGCTGTAGTATCCGATTGTGTAACACAAGATGCCATTTGATTGAGTAAAGAGATATCTACACTTTGGTTTGTGATATATCCAGCTAAAGCACCGGCAGCAGTACATGCAAGAACAAGAGCAACTTGGTATGAGGTGTGGCTTTGTGAAATCGGGTGCTGCTGCTCATCTTTCGAAGGTTTTGCATGAATAGAAGGCATAGTTTTTGCAGCTTCTAATAACAAAGCTTGTGTTTCTTCCTGCGCCTCAAATGCATCAATCCCTGCAACGTCTCGCAGTTCCTCACGCTCTATCTCAAGCTTCTTGCCCGCAGCTCTTTTATGAATAATATATGGATTTGCATTTTCAAAGCGCAGTTCATCTATATTTTCATGCCACTCCGCGTTATCTAAAACAGCCTTCTTAAAGCTTAGGAACAATGGTATGGTGAAGTTTGTGTTAAACCCTTGTAACGACCGCGCATGTTTAGCTCTTACCTTTAGGGCAGTTTCTTTGCCTTTCTCGTCACCCCATTTCCATATCTGTTTAAAACGCTCTTCTATAGCATTTCTATTCAGTCTATTCTCTAGCACTAAATCTGCTATTTCTTGTACAAACCAAATTGAATATGGCCCACATTGATTGCCATCTGTCTGCCAATGCTCTTTGCTATTATGCACGATACTCTTATCATTAATGCCATATCTTTGGTTAAGATATCCAAAGATTTGCCTTTCTTCATCAGCATAATCAGCTAATGTGCCAAGTGGATCAAAATAATAAATCTCTGTTTCTTGTTTATTTTGGTTAGGCTTTATAACAACAGTGCCAAAATGATTATAATGCATTAATACTGGAATAATTATACAAGCTGGGGTGCCATTATCACCGTTTACAAAATCTATACCATCTAGGATATTATCGAACATGCATTTGATCCTCTGAGGATCTGTAGTACTTACTGTTAAGATGGGATGATATAAAATCTTATCCTGAAGCGTAGTGACTAACTCTGTAGGCTTCCATTTGTTTTCAGCATCAAGCTCTATGTTGCTGATTCCCTTTAGAGATCGCTTATCATACATGTGTAGGCACAAGCTTCTGTTCTTATACTTATCCTTTTTGCTCAGCATTGCAAACATCAAATCCGACATATCTGGATTATCGTACCAACGAGCTGCGTCTTTCTGTTCAGCTACTAGTATGTGTTTTTGTTTGTCTTGTTGTTTCATTTGTCTCTTCCTTTGTTTGTAAGGTTGTTCATTATCAATTTTATTAAGGTCTATCTTTCATGTGCTGGATCTTGTGCTGAGGACTTGCAATACGCACCGAGAATATAGTGAGCACCTACTGCTAACACGCCTGAAATTATGCCGCTTCCCAAAGTGCCAAGCAAAATAGACGAAATAGTTTTATCTGATGCATTAGAGCTCACACAATATGTGAGAGATTCAAGGCAGAAATACGCAATCCCTCCTGTTAAAGCGCATGGCTTAAAGAGATGTTTTGCTTCAGCCATCCTCACTTTACGCTCCATCTGTTCTTTGGTATGAGTAAAGAATTCACCTTTTTTATTCTCAATTTTTTCTATATCCTTTGCTTCTGGGATGGAGAAAGTGTGTCGATGCTTTGCCTCATCTGCTTCTCGTGGCATAGAAGGCAATACACTATTTTCGCCTTGGAAAAATTGTATATGGGGCGGAAGTTGCTGAATTTGAA
>JAJTIA010000049.1 GCA_021299995.1 Candidatus Jidaibacter sp.
ATCCATAGTTGCGTTTGTAAGGATAATATCTTTATTTGTAACAAACTTTAGATTTGATAGATCTGTGTTTGTAATTGTTGCGCCATTTAAATCTAACCCATTATCGAATATGCACCTTGCAAAGTTAGCGCCATCAATTTTCTTATCATGAAATAGACCTTCATTGCTTGTTATGGTCAGGTCAAGACCTGAAAAGTTGCATCGATTGCTAAAGTATCTGAATGATCCAAATTTAATCGAATCATCAACTTTCATATGCGCTGCAAGATCTTTAAATTCACCTGTTAATAACTTGTCATTTATCTGATTTCCTATAAACACACGTTTTAAAAAATCTGGCATTAATACTTCTCGGAATGCTTTGCGTGCTAATCCAAAAAGAACATTTACAAGCATTGAGAATGCGTCATGCGATCCAAATGCTAAGTTCATCACGGTTTTGCTTGTGCGCCATATTTCCCCTTTGCTGAATGCATCTAGGAAATCAGCAAGGTTTTTCGCTGTATCAGGCGATTTCATTATATTGATGATCTTAGTAGCATCTAATTTCATAAACCTTAGATCAGGATCTTTCTGAATGACAGTATTAAGCTGCTTTACTAACTCTATTTCATTACCTTGTATAAAAGGTGTAATGTTATGACGATATACACGTCTGAACTGATCGTTTTTCAATATTGCTGCAACCCACCCAACTAGAGGTTTAACGTTCTCGATAATGTCGTTAGATTTAGTTTGATCAGAGAGGCCATCTAATATTTTTTCAATAGCTTTAGGTAATTTTACATTTAAATCTTCCAATTCTGTTTTGCCTAAAAACAATGATGCAAGTTCAAACATTGGTGATAAAGCCTCATTTGTTGCCTTAAGCGTAGTATCAACATCCGCTGCTTTCATATTGAACGCGAACCCCATCAATGTTTTTGTCTCATCAGATTTAAGAAGTCTCATAATATCTTGAGTGTGCTCAAGCTTGCCTATATCTGCAGACGCTAATAATGTGATTGCGCAATCTACTAGCTTTGACATGTCATTATGTGTGAGCTGATTAGTGCTTGCAAGGTTAAAGAGCTCTGCACGTTTCTCACGAGTAAGATCTTGGTTTTTTAACTGCTTCTCAACAGTTGCTGAAATTACAAACCTTTTCAGTACTTCATCCATGCCCCCAATTTTTTTAGCAATATCGGTATGTGCGGCAAGCACATTATCTGCAACCTTTAATACTCCTGTAAACTCTGGTTTTTTGATTACAGAAAGTGCTGCAGTTCTTGCTTCACCAACTCTTGTGAATTCTTTTGTTGCGCGCTTATGAACTTTCTTAGCTTCTTCTTCAGACAATCTAACTTTTAATATTTCTACTAATTTTTCTATATCACTATGTTCGTGTGTCGCAAAGTGAGACTCCAATGCGCATTGTAAAAATGAGTGATGCGAATGATCTACTTTTTTCAATAGCTTTTCATAATTTGGAGTGATTGCACGGTATACAACAGGTGTAGCAAGTTTTGCTAATTGTTCATGATCAGTTTTTAATAATCCACGAACAGCATTAACTACACTTGTATTAGATACGATTTTTTCTAATACTTTGACAGCTGATATAGCTAAGGCACCTGCTGTGATTGCACTATAATCTTTTCCAAGTAATTCTTGGATTTTAGTAAGATCTTTATCTAGTGCAAATAGGATCTCAGGTAATAAAGTAATACATGCAGATATCAGATCTTGAGAGTTATCTTGATTTGCAATACCCTCTAATGCATTGAGGAAATCTATATCAACAGCCACAGGGGTGAAAGATGCTGAGCGTGCTGATCTTACTTCAATGATACATATTTGAATTCCTATAGCGGTTGTCGCCAACATGATTTGATTTTTCAAGCGATCAAATTCTTCCTGCGAAATTGCACCACTTGCAAGCAGCGATTCTAAATGGGCAATTAGAATCCTTTTGCTTGTTTCTAAGTCCTCTTCTGCTTTTGTTAAAGCATCTTCTTCTGTTGTGAATAATTTTGTATTGTTTATTAAATCTGTTTTTGTGTTCTCTAATAAAACTTTAGAAACTTTTAGTATGATTGCAGAAACCATATTACGCTCTGTATCTTCAAGAGATTGGAATAAGTCTCGCAACATAGACACAAGAGATTTTGGTTTTTCTTGAGCATCTTGTGAGTTTGGGTTTACTATCGCGAAAAGTATATCAATCAAAGATTGAGAATTATCCTGCGCATCATTTATGGCCTCGGTTAAAAGAGACAATATCTCATCTGGACTATCACTAAGCGTTGGTATTAAATCTTTGAACTCTTGTTTTGATAAGATGGAGATGATGCCTTGCTGCTCTTCTTTATTTATGCTGAATTTATTAAGAGCGTCTTGCACTGGTTTGGCAGAGAATGCAAGTTCTGCAACATCTGAGATGTTGAGGTTAGATACAGCACTCAAGATAGCTTTAAGCATAGCAGCGTCATTTTCTTTAATTAAGCTAATGCCAGATTGAATCAAAGACTGAGTAGCGGCTGCTTTATCCTTTTCGGTGGTTGCAGACAGCAGATATGGAATTTTTGTAAGGAGAGACATAATGGATTCATGATGTTCCTTTAATTCCTCTAATACAGGCAGTAAGTGAATAGCGATGCCTTTAATTAGATCTGGTTTAGATACTAAATCATGTTTTTTTAATACATCGTGTAGGGGTTTATCCGTAGATGTGAGATCAAGCAATGTAGTGAAATTGTATGTCACTATTCCAAGAATATTTTGCAAATTTTCTTTGCTACTAAAAATCTTATTTAAAAGTGCCAATATGGTTGTAGGCTTCAAAGTGCTGGGCGTAGAGAGTACGAAGTCTACTATGTTTCCTATATCTTTTTCTAGTATGGATATTATTTGGCCAATCTCGAAACGCTTAGCATTTAATAGATTGAAAAGAGCTGGATTTAGTAGAAGAGAATCTATGAATTTGGAGTGTGTTACTATGTTATCAAGATTAAGGTCTAGGCCTTTTGCTAGAAGTTCTGTTGAGATTGTTTCAGATAATAAAGATATAGTTTTAGGAATTTTACGCAAATTAAAGAATGTAAAAGAAGCAAGTGCACCAAGCTCTAGTGCTTTAAAAATTTCAATGATTTTATCGAATGTTAAAGAGTCTGGATTTAGCAAAAGCTCTTTCGTAATTATCTCAACATTACCTTTGTTTTGTAATGCTTCTAAAGTCGCATTGATTCCTTCATCAAGCAAATCCATCAGACTCATTGATACAAAATCAGCCCGTTTTATTAGCCTTGCTTGATCACTTTGAGCTTGTAATTGCGTTATACTATCCTGAATTTGATTAAATGATTCTAACTCTTGTTTTAACTTTGCGATACCTGCTGGAATTGTAAAATCTGGTTTTGGTCTTAGCCATTTTTCAGCATCAGACATCTCTTCTAAAAGACGCGATTCAAGCTCTTTTAAAAATGCTAAAGTGTTTTGCTCATCTTCTTGGCTATTATTAATAGTAGAAATTTTGTGATTTAACAGTGTAATGCTGCCTTCTAGAGTTTTTATAGCATCATCTTTTGCTTGAGATTCAGGTTGTGTATTTATGGTTTTTAACTCTGCTTTTAATTTATTGATTTCAACTTGTAGACTAGCAAGGGTATTGCTAGATCTACCAATGGATTGTTTTAATTCAGATATCTTGGCGGATACATTGCTTGCTATTCCTTCCCTCTCGGGCTTTGTTATAGAATGCTTGCTTAAATCTACTGCAATATCTTTTAATGTGGATTTAATGGCTGAGAGAGAGGATTTTTTTAGTTTTATCTCTTGTTTAAACTTGCGTAATTTTGCTCTGCTTGCTTCATGTTTTTTTTTAGCTTCGGCTTTTTCTTGAGCTATTTTTGTTTTGTGTGCAATTGCGATATCTTTGTTAATCATAGTGATAAGCGATCATGTTACTCATAAAAATCATTTAACACTATAAAAATTAACAAATAGTTAAGGAGTGATTAATTTCTTTTAGCCAGTTTTTCTAAAAGCTCATCGACTTTTGCATGTAGGTGCTCAATCTCAAGTTCAGCTTTAAGATTAACTTCATAATCATGCTCTGCTCTTTTTCTATCTATAGATCCTTGTCTGTTTTGACTCATCATTATTATAGGGGCTGTATATGCTGTCTGTATTGCAAGCACTAGGTTGAGGAAAATAAAAGGATAAGGATCCCACTGATAAACCCATGCGATTAGGTTGAGGACAATCCAGATTGATAATAGCAATGTTTGTATAATAATAAATTTCCAGGACCCAACCGTTGCCGCAATAATATCAGACATTGTGTCTGAAATATTAGAAGGGGTGTGATGTGTGTAATTTCGAGACGGTTTTTTGCTGCGTAAATGATCCAGAATCTCTGTATCCTGCATCTTATTAAACTCTATCATACTACGAACGATTGGATTATATTCTCCACTAGGAAGAGAACACACTAATTTTATTAGATCAAGTTATGCTTTGAAAATAATATAAAAGCATCACAGAGATTATTGTGTCTGATACAGGCTTAGGTATGTCAAATATAAGGAATTGCACGCTACTAATTAAGATGTTTGTACTCTGTAAGCTACTAAAACTTTAAATAGCTCTCCCATTTGTTGTGATGAGATAAGTCTATCTAGCGCTGATTCTATAGCATCTCTGTCTGCTCCATGCTTTATAAGCTGTTGCGCTCTTATCTCTATACCATTATTTTTTAAAAAATCAGCTTGTGTAAGTACTTCGCATTTAAATCCATGTTGTGTAAATTGAGTAGAAAGATATCCAAAATCTACTAAGGATGTGATGTCTGCCTTTCCTATTGAGTCTAAAAAATTAATGTGAGAATGCTTGTATAGCGCTTGTATAGTGGATGTAAGCAGTGATGTTGTGTATCCATAATCTATAAAAATACAAAAGGTGTTAGCTGTTTTGATATTAGATATTTGCTTTATTATATGCGATGCATCAGGAGAGATTTCGTGTATTCCGTGCTGTGTGAATATCTGATCATTGCTAATTTTGATTTTGCTTAAAGAGAGATTGCTTAGTTCATTCTGTACTATCACTACTTCGTAGCATCCATCTGATGTTTGCTCTAGTTGCCTAATAGGTAACGCATCAAAAAACTCATTAGCTATCACAAACAGATTTTCTGTGTTGATTGTAGTGGGTTTATTGATCCAAGTGGCTTGTTTGAATCTAGATAGCCTTTTCTTTTGAATGGAAGCTAAAGATGCTGAGATTTCCAGCATATAAGCACGATCAATGTTGAAAGCTTGAAAGTTGTTTATCACACGTAGCATATCATGCATTAATGTGCCTTTACCTGGTCCTAATTCTAACAATGCTGCTTGTGCTAATCTTAGGTTTTGATACTGGTTTAGAACGAAAAATGCAATTGTTTCGCCAAATATCTGCGATATTTCAGGTGCTGTTGTGAAATCACCAGATGTCCCTATTGCAACGTTATGAGAATAATAGTGCGGAATCACGATCTTTAAAAAATCGTATAGTGTAATGTAACCTTGATGCTCTATTATAGAGCTTACATGTTTTAATGCGATGTTCATATGTGCTAAGGCTTAGATACTAAATGCTGATCCGGCTCAATTTCATTTTGTTGATAAGGGAAAGTGATGGTGATAGTTGTACCAACTCCTTGCTCACTTTGTATATAGAATTCTCCGTGCATTAACTCAACTAATTTTTTTGTCAGAGGTAAACCAAGGCCAGTACCCTCAACCTTGGATGTGATAGCATTTTCAATCTGTCCAAAAGGAGACAATGCTTTTGCCAGATCCTG
>JAJTIA010000015.1 GCA_021299995.1 Candidatus Jidaibacter sp.
TATTGCTGTTGAGAAAGGTAATAAAGATTTAGTTAAGCGGTTGATAGCAAAGAAGGCTAACGTTAGTTCTCGTGACTCTAAAAAGAGAAGCCCTCTTCATATTGCTGTTGAGAAAGGTAATAAAGATTTAGTTAAGTTGTTGCTAGACGCAGGTGCTGATGTGAATGCTTTGGACTTTAAATACATAAGCCCTCTCCATATTGCTTTAAAATCCAAAAATCAAGAAATTGAAACAATATTGTTAAATGCTCCTGGCATAGACTGCAATATCAGAGATGTTTATGGGTGCTCTCCTTTATTTTTTGCTATAAAAATAATGAAGGATGTCGAATTAGTTAAGTTATTGCTACAAAAAGGAGCGGATGTTAATGCTGAGCTTGTTACTGGTGGCTTTGAAAGGCCAATACATTCTGCATTGAAACATGGATCTGAGGAATGTATAAACTTTTTGCTGGCGCAGGATGGTATTGATTTCAATGTACAAGATGAGAATAAAGACACGCCTTTGCATATTGCAATAATGAATATGAATTCTGATATTGCAAATAAGCTGATAGAGTATGGTGCTAACCCATTTTTAGCAAATCATCATAAATACAGATCTGTAGATTTGATAAAACGTCTTATGGATAATGATGCTGATGCACTATATTATAAGGCTAATAAATACGCTTTGTTAGAGCATATAAAGTATGCTGTAATCCCATTTGTATGTGTATCATTGCTGCGTTTGTATGGTTATCAAAAATATCATGTTAACGCTATACCTGTATTGTATATCTCCTCTTTTGCTTTGAGCGATACAGAAAGGACCCAACTTCAAGTATCTGCTTTGTATTGCTATGGGAGTAGTTTGATTGTGAGGGGTTTTATGGATTCATGTGAGCATCCTATTGTGTTGAAAGCTGCTGGAATTGGGATTATTGTTGCTGGTGCTATGTATTCTGCATACCAATATCAACCACAATCACTGACTAGTCTGTAAAAATATGGCTCACCAAATTTAAGGCAAGCCATAGTTTTTGATTTTAACAAATATCAAGTTAGTTATGCAGCTGCCGATACATCAATAACTGTCTCAACTTCTGCATGTAATTCTGGAGCTGTTTCTGTGACAACTTCTTCAGCAGAAGTAGCTTCAGCAACCACTTCTTCAACAGCAGGTGCTTCTACAGCAACTTCTTCAGCAGAAGTAGCTTCAGCAACCACTTCTTCAGCAGCAGGTGCTTCTACAGCAACTTCTTCAGCTACAGGAGCATTGTCTGATTGGTATTCTCCAAACATAGCTAATAATTGATCTGCATCCATAGATGTGTTTTCAAGTAATTGCTCAAGGCTCAAGCCAGAAAAGTCTGCATAAGCTTGTAGTTCTTCTGCTGTTGCATCTCTTCCGTCTAGAAATTCTGCAAATTTTGGCGCATGTTTTGCCAAAAGATTCATCATGAATTCAGAGATGATTTCTTTATTGAAGCCAGCTACAGGGATTGTTAAATCGTACATTTCGCTATAGTTCATTTTTATACCTTTTTAAAGTTGCGATCTGACTATATGCTCTGTAAAAGTTTTTGCAAGAAAAAAGCTTACTATATGATTTATAATAAGTTTTAAAGGGCGGCTATCCATTATTTGGTGAGGCTAGCATGGTATGATTTAGCAATCATAAATAGAGGCATTTATATAGAAGCTCATCGTGCTTTCTATAAAAAATAATGTGTATGTAAATAGCACGTATTAAGCTTTTGCAGGTGTAGATTGCTCTTGCGACTTAGTAGCGTAAAAAGCTGCCGCACCTGTAAGCAGGCCAGTAGAGATATATACACAGATTTGTACCTGATTGGACAATACAAAAGGCATAGCATTGCTAGATGTAGCAAGCTTTTCTAAGAGTAGTTTCATCGCTAAACTACCAGCTGCGAAACCTAGAGAAAAGTTGCTAAATTTAAACATATTGCTTGGCTTATAAGTATTGGTTTGTTGCTCTATGTTATGATCCACTACCTTGATCTCAATCTCTGCCAATCCTATCTGAGTATTGGTGATTCCTTGAGTTGTATTGCCAGCAGGATTTGTTTTAAATAATGCTATCTCAGCCTCAGCTGCTTTTAATTCATTTTTTTTCTCTGTCCATAATGCAAAAATATTCTTAGATTCTTTATCTAGCTTTTGTATCTCAGCTACATCTGCCTTAGCTTTTTTCCGAGCTTTTTTAAGCTCTGCAATAGCTGTATCACGAGCTTTAGAAACTGCTCTCAGAGTATTCTGCGCATCAGATAACTTTGCATTTAATGCTTTAATATTATTATTGGATGTTTGTAGTTCTTTTTCTTTAGCTTTTAAGTTTGCCTGAAGCTGCTCATTACAAATAATAGCTTGTTTCTTTTCCATCTCCTCTTGATTGGCTCTTACCTGGGTCTGTTCAATTTCCTTTTTAGTATCAGATCGTTGAATAAGCAGAGAATTATTTAATAAGTGTAAATCCTTTTGACTGCTAAGAGCAGTGTTGAGCTCACCCTGCACTTGTCTAAGCTCTTCATTTTTATTACTCAATCTCTCTTCAAGCTCTTTAACTGTTTTGGCTTTCTCGTTATATTGACTATTTGCCCAGTCGCGTTCTTTTCTGGCCTTAGTAGCTGTGATATCAGCAGATTCTAGTGCTTTCTCATATTTTTGCCTGTCCCAAGTGCTCAATTCATTACCACGCATCCTAATCCTAAGTTTTCAATATTTGTTTGTAAGCAGTTTATAGCTTAAGTGCATTATTTTAGCTAGTTTTTTGATAGTGGGTTTAATATTTATTATATTAATACTAATTGTGCCCATATACAAAGTGAGACAAAAAAATCAGCATAAAAACACTATATTCCCGTGATATTAAAGCATAATTTGAATTGTATAGTATGTTATTTATCTTGCTTGCGAAATGTGATTTATTGTACTATAATCTTAACTCAAGGTGGGCTGTGGCCCGCCTTTTTATTTATATTTATATGTTAGTATGATTTATCAATCACAAATAGAAGCGTTTATATATAATCTTATTGCTCCTCCTATGGAAAATCTTGGTTACGATATAGCCAGAATCAGGTTGTTGCAATCTGGTGGTAAGAAACTTCTACAGATCATGATGGACAAATTAGATGGCGAGCAGATCAATATATCGGATTGCGAAAAAGCTAGCCATTATATTTCTACATTGTTAGATGTTGAAGATCCGATTAAGTTTGAATATAGCCTAGAGGTTAGTTCTACAGGGTTTGATAGGCCTATAACTAGAGAGAAAGATTTTGTGAATGCAATAGGTAAATTTGTAAAGATCGCAGCTAAGATGCCTATAGATGGTCAAAAAAGATTCTCTGGCAAGATAGCGAGTGTCGCAGATTCTAACATATCTCTAGAGCTAAAAGATGTTGAAAAAGTTGTATCTATACCATTTAGCAATATTTTTGAGGCGACTTTAGATTATTTTGCTGGTATAGATTCTAGCAATAAAAAACAACCTAAAAGAAAGAAGAAGTAGTACGGAGGAGTAACTATAATGAGTCGAAATTTTGGAAGTAGTGAAATTATCTTGATTGCAGAGGCTGTGGCGCGCGAAAAAAATATCTCTAAAGAAGCGGTTATAGAAGCTTTAGAAGATGCGATAAAGGTTGCTGCACGTAGGAAATATGGTCACGAAAGTTCTATTAGGGTTGATATAAATCGTAGAACAGGCGAAGTTCAGTTGTTTAGAGAGTTCTTGGTTGTTGATCAAGAATGGTTGGATAATAAGGCTGTTGAAGACGAAGCAATCAAGGCCGAAATTGAAGCTGCTGGTGGTGAAGATCCTAATAGACGCGAAAGAGCCAAGGAAAAAGAGAAAGAGCTTAATCCATTATTGATTGATGACGCAAGAATTAAGTATCCTGAGATCAATCTTGGTGATGTTATATCTGAGCCATTACCTCCTATTGATTTGGGTAGAGTTGCTGCACAATCTGCTAAGCAAGTTATCACATATAAAGTGAAAGAAATTGAGCGCGCTAGAAACTATGAAGAATTTAAAGATCGTATCGGTAAGATCGTAAGTGGAGTTGTTGAAAAGGTAGAGTTTTCTGGAGTTGTTGTAAAGATTGGTGGCGCTGAAGCTGTTATTCCTAACGAATACTTAATGCGTGATGAGCGTAAGGGTATCAAGAATGGTGAGCGCATCAGAGCATTGGTATACGAAGTGAACCAAGAATTAAGGGGTGCGCAAGTTGTGCTTTCTAGAACTCATAACCAGTTCTTATCTGAATTGTTTGCTCAAGAAGTTCCAGAGATTTATGACAAAGTCATTGAAATTAAGGCTGTAGCACGTGATCCAGGTTCAAGAGCAAAGATTGCTGTATTTTCATCTGATCCATCAATAGACCCAGTCGGTTCATGCGTTGGTGTGAGAGGTGCGCGTGTTCAGGCTGTGATCAATGAACTTAACGGAGAGAAAATCGACGTCATGCCTTGGTCTTCAGATCCTGCAACATTGGTTGTAAGTGCGTTGGCTCCAGCTGAAGTGACTAAAGTTATCATCGATGAAGATAATAAAGTAATCGAAGTTGTGGTGCCAGATGAACAATTAAGCATCGCAATCGGTAAAAGAGGTCAAAATATTAGACTTGCTTCTAAGTTGCTTGGTTGGAACATAGATGTAATGACAGAAGAAGTTGAATCTAAACGTAGAAATGAAGAGTTTGCTGCAATTACAGGTAAATTTATTTCTGCTCTTGATTTAGAAGAGATTTTAGCTCAATTACTTGCATCTGAGGGATATACATCTATTCAAGATATTGCTGAAGCTAGCATTAAAGAGATAGCAGACATCGAAGGTTTGGATGAAGGTATCGCTGAAGAGTTGATAAGCAGAGCACAAGAGTATTCAAAAACTCATGAAGATGCTGGCAATACACCTGTAAGCATGTCGGCTGCGATTTCTAAATTAGATTCTAAGCTATTAGATGCAATAGAAAGAGATGAAGAGCTGGCTTTGAAATTATTCAATGGTAAAATTATAACATTGACAGATTTAGCAGATTTAGCGAGCGATGAGTTTATGGAACAGGTTCCAGATTCAGGCTTAACTGAAGAGAAGATTAATGATTTGATTATGAAAGCTCGTTCGCAGGTTTACTTTAATGATAAGTGAATTATATTAGTGTAACCGAAATATTAGAGGTAATTTAAGTGGTAGACGATAAGAAAGATAATAAAACTCTTGGGATGAAAGGTACCAAGCTTGGTGTAAAGCTGGGAGATAAGCTTTCGGTCAATCCGTCTGCCATTAAGCCTACTTCTAACTTCTCTTCATCTAAAGGAAGAGTTGTAGTTGTGACCAAATCTGCAAAAGGACATTCGAAACCAGAATCTCAAAGTGCTAAACCTTCTGATTCTTCGTTCTCTGGTCTTACAGATAAGGAAAGAGATAAGCGCATGCATGCAATAAAAATGGCAGAGCAAGAGCGAAAATTTCAAGAGGAAATCAAAAGAATTGCTGATGTAGAAGCTGCTCAGAAAATTGCTGAAGAAGATGAAGAGTCTGGTCAAGAAGCATCTCATGATTTTTCATCCCAAGGTGACGATGTGAGAGTCACAGAGCATACTCCTGTTAGAAATGATAATGCGCAAGTAAGAAAGCCTATTCAAAAACTAGATATGAGTGCGCTCCTTAACAAAGGTAAGGTGAAAAATCTTGATGCAATGTATAAAGCTGAAAAGCCTAAAGTGGAAGAGTTGCCAGAGGTACAAAAGCCTGCAGCATCACCAGCTCACGTCAAACATAGTGCATTTAAGCCGAAAGTAGAAGCAGCCCCTTATAAAAAGACTGCTGCAGAAGAGGAAGCATCAAACGTATCTAAAAAAGATGCGTTCAAACCTGCTTTTAAAAAGTTGTCTGTTTCCCAGTTGATGATGGTAGATTCTGAAGAGGGTACTGGTAATGCAATGTCTAGGCGTAGAAGTTTGGCATCTATTAAAAGAGCTCGTGATAAAGTAAAACGCAAGATGATGGGTGATCAAAAGCCTCAAGAAAAGCTAGTGAGAGAGGTTAGTGTACCTGATTTTATCACTGTGCAGGATCTTTCTGGAAGAATGGCGGAAAAAGCTGCTGATGTGATCAAAGCATTAATGAAGCTTGGTATGCTTGTAACTGTCAATCAATCTATTGATGCTGATACAGCTGAGCTTGTGATTAGTGAATTTGGTCATAAGATTAAACGTGTCACAGAAGCTGAAATTGAAATAACATTATTGCAAAAAGTTGAAGATGATTTGGCTTTATTGAAACCACGTTCGCCAGTTGTGACGATTATGGGTCACGTGGATCATGGTAAAACATCGCTTTTAGATGCACTGCGCAATACAGACGTAGTTGCAAGTGAGGCAGGTGGAATCACACAGCATATTGGTGCTTATCAGGTTACACTTTCTGATGATAGATCAATCACATTTTTAGACACACCAGGTCACGAAGCATTCACCGCGATGAGAATGAGGGGAGCTAAGGTGACAGACATTGTAGTTCTCGTAGTTGCTGCTGATGATGGTATAATGCAGCAGACAGTTGAGGCTATAAGCCATGCTAAGGCAGCGCAAGTTCCTATAATTGTTGCGATTAACAAAATTGATAAACCGGGTGCTAACTCACAAAAAGTTCAAAATGAGCTGTTTGTTCACGGTATTATACCTGAAGAAATGGGTGGTGACTCGATCATTGTAGAAGTATCTGCAAAGCAAAAAATAAACTTAGATAAGCTGGAAGAAGCTATATTGCTTCAAGCTGAAATGCTAGATCTTAAAGCTAATCCAGATAGATTTGCTGAAGGTGCTGTAATTGAAGCAAAAGTAGATAAGGGCAGGGGTGTTGTTGCGACATTACTGGTGCAAAAAGGTGCGCTAAAAGTTGGCGACATCGTGGTTGCAGGTCTTACATGGGGTAAGATACGTGCGCTTATTAACGATAAAGGTAGATCTGTTGATATGGCATTGCCATCTGCTCCTATTGAAGTGTTGGGCTTAGAGCAAGCTCCAACAGCTGGTGATGAGTTTACAGTTGTGACCAACGAAAAAACAGCTAGAGACCTTATAGCGCTTCGTATGGAGAAAGAAAAACAGCGTAAGTTAGTAGCTAGTAAGCCTGCATCATTGGATTCGTTATTTAAGCTTGCTAAAAATCATGGTGTTCAGTCGCTTGGAGTGATTGTTAAAGCTGATGTACAAGGTTCTTTAGAGGCTATAACAAACAGCTTGCATAAGCTTGGTACAGACGAGATTTCGGTTAGGGTTCTACACTCTGCTGTGGGAGGTATCACAGAGTCTGATATTACTCTTGCCACTGCATCTCAATCTATTGTGATAGGCTTTAACGTGCGTGCAAATGCTCAAGCTAGGGAATTAGCTCGTGTTAATGGAATCGATATTAAATACTATTCGATAATTTATAATTTGGTTGATGAAATTAAAGCTGCGATGAGCGGAATGTTATCACCATTTGTAAAAGAGGAAATATTGGGTTATGTAGATGTGCGTCAGGTATTCAACCTCACAAAATACGGCAAAATTGCTGGTTGTTATGTGACAGAAGGTATAGTGAAACGTGCTGCACATGCTAGAATTATACGTGATAACGTTGTGATTTATGAAGGTAAGCTCAAGGCATTGAAGCGCTTTAAAGACGACGTAAAAGAAGTGAATTCAGGATTTGAATGTGGTTTATCTTTCGAAAATTACGAAGACTTAAAAGTTGGCGACAAGATCGAGATCTATGAATTAACTGAGCAAAATAGGACATTGTAATGGTATATCGCTATAACAAACCGCCTACTCAGCGTCAGTTGCAAGTAGCAGAGAGCATAAAGCATGTGATTTCTGAGATGTTCCTGCGTAATGAGCTGTCTCATCCGTTTTTCGAGCAGAACATCATTACTGTTTCTGAGGCCCGCATAAGTCCAGATTTAAAGCTTGTTACAGTGTTTATTTCAGCTGCAGACGAAATAGATATTAGCAAGCTTTTAAAGCTGCTAAACGAGATATCCCATATCTTCAGAAGTGCACTGAGGAAAAAGCTCTTGTTGCGTGCCATTCCACAGGTGAGATTTGCATTTGATGAGTCATTCCAGCGTGCACAAAAGATAGAAGATATTATCAATTCGTTGAATTAATTATTTACAGTTTCTTGTCATCTCTCCACTTGTGTGCAATATCGCTTATTTGTTGGATAATGGGTACAATATCTTTGCCATGTTCAGATAGTGAATAGCTCACCTGTGGAGGTATGCTTGGTTTATACTGTCTATTTATTATAGATGCATTTTCCAGGTCGCGCAGCTTAGCAGTGAGCACTTTTTGAGAGATGTTTGGTATATTGCGTTTTAACTCGCCAAAGCGTATTTCTCCTTTGATATATAAGGTGTGTATGATGTATGCGCTCCACTTTTGAAATATTAAGTGTAGAAATGCTTCTACAGGGCATTTTATCGACTGCATATGAATTTTTCTCTTTAGTTACAAAAAAGTATCTACTTTACTAAAGTAAGTATAGCCATTATTATAATGGATGTAAACATAATAGGAGTAAAATATGGCATTTGTCTTTAATGGAAATGATGTAAAAAATTCACCAGAAGCTTTTGATGGCGTGGTTTTAAAGAGTTATATACATCCAATAGATATTTATAATGATGGGTATACAAAAGCGCAATATCAAATGCCAGATGTGGGTTTTAGCTTTGGGTTATTTGAAATATGTGTAGGGAAATCTTGGCCTGCTACGCGTTTTGATGTGAGTGAAGTTTCGTATTGTTTAGAGGGAGATGGTGTTTTTATATGTGATGGTGTAGAGCACAGATTTGGAGCGGGTGATGTAATATATATACCAAAAGGAGAAGTGCGTATAATTCATAATAAAGGTGATACTAGTTTGAAATACTTATGCATAGTAGATCCAGCTTGGGAGCCAAAATATGAAAGTGTTTTATAAATAGAAATAGTAGCGATTTATTGATGCATTCAGTATAGCAAATCAAGCTTTAATAAAACAACTTTCCTTGACGCTTAATTTTGTTCATAAGCTGCATGACGCCATATACTAAGGCTTCGGCGGTTGGAGGGCAACCCGGTACATAAATGTCTACAGGTACGATATTATCGCAACCTCTTACCACTGAATAAGAGTAGTGATAGTAGCCTCCGCCGTTTGCACAGCTTCCCATTGAGATAACATATCTCGGCTCTGGCATTTGGTCATAAACTTTGCGAAGTGCAGGGGCCATCTTGTTTGTAAGTGTTCCCGCAACAATCATTACGTCAGATTGTCTAGGACTTGGTCTAAAGATTGCGCCTAGTCTATCTATGTCGTACCTACTTGCAGCTGCATGCATCATCTCTACAGCGCAGCAGGCAAGTCCAAAAGTCATTGGCCATAGTGAGCCAGCACGGGCCCAGTTTGCAAGATCATCTAGTTTAGCAAGTACATATCCCTTGTTATCTAAATCATCACGCATATCGTTTAATACGTTGTCTAAATTTGGTTGCTTATCCATCATTTCCACTCCAGAGCGCCCTTACGCCACTCATAAATAAAACCAACTGTTAGTACAAATAAGAAAAAGATCATAGAAAAGAAGCCCAATAGCGGTAATGCATCTAATGTTATTGCCCATGGAAATAAGAATGCTATCTCTAGATCAAAGATTATAAACAAAATTGATACAAGGTAGAATCTTACATCGAAAGGAGCTCTTGCGCCGCTAAAGGCTTCGAACCCACATTCGTACTGAGATGTTTGCTCTTTATAGCTTTTGCCTCCGGACAATATAAACGGCAGAATAACAAGAGCTATTGCTAGTACACAAGCTATTGCGAAAAATATTAGAATTGGCAAATAGTCTATCAATAAGCTTTCTATCTTCATAATTAAACCATCATGTTGCGTGTTGCAGCCGGTAGTTTTACCGTAATTCCATCCAGCGCAGGTGAAAGAATAATCTGGCACCCTAGTCTAGAAGTATGGGTCAATCCAAAGGCAAGGTCAAGCATATCTTCCTCTTCGTCTGATGCGTGTGGTAATTTACTGTAGAACTCTGGCTCGATAATTACGTGGCAAGTAGAACAAGCTAATGAACCCTCGCATGCTCCTTCTAGAGGGATTTTATTTTGATGGGCAACTTCAAGAATGGACAAGCCCTCTGCTGCTTGTACAGTAATTTTCTCACCATTTTTATCTATAAAATGAACTGTTATCATAATTTATGCTTTAGCTGGTTTAATAGGTGCTTCATTTAGAACTTCAGATATCATATCAGGACGTATTTTAATTTCAACTTTCTCTGCAATCTCTAAGGTGGCAAAGTTTGATATTGTATCGATTTTTATAACTTTAGCAAAGATGCCACCAGCTGTCACAACTTTATCACCTTTCTTGACCGCCTTGATCATGTTTTGGTGATCTTTAATTTTTTTCTGTTGAGGGCGAATGATTAGGAAGTAAAACACAACCATAATCAATACTAACGGTAACAATCCTGTCCATCCACTTGATTGTTTTGCTAGTGTTGATGCTGCATCTTGTGCGAATGCTACGTTGATAAAGTCCATTTTGTTTTCATAAAAATTAATTGTATAAAACCGGAGTATAAATGATTATTGTTTTAATGCAAGAAGCCTTATAATCTCTAAGGCTGCCTCATTCGCACTTAACTTCGTTATATCTAATGAATGCACATGTTGTGCCATCGGCTCTATTATTTTATATTTGTCAAATTTCTCTTTGGCCATGCTTGGGTTTATAGCTTTTAACATTTCTCTTCGTGTCGGAGATTCTATTCGCCGAGCAATTTCATCTTTATCGCATAAAAGCCTTACGCATAAAAATTTTGCATTACGTGCATTTGCAAGATCTGAGATTCCTTGAAATAACTGGTGATGTGACTCTTTCTCGAACAGCTCATTTGTAAATATAAAGCTAAGATGAGATGGTGATAATTCTTGAATTGCTTCAATCACTATACTACGAATGGCTCTTGTTTTTGCCCATACAGCGTCTAAGAGTGGTATAATGCCATCGTTATCTAGTATATGAAAAACAGGGTTATTGATGAGGTGGTTGTCTACTACTTTTGCTCCCGTGATTTTTGCCAGTTCTTTTGCTATAGTCAGCTTCCCAACTCCTGCGAATCCTAATAAATATATAATTGTGTTGTTTAGCTTCATCGCTTCTCCTTAAAGAAATGTTGTAGTAGTGAGCTCGAGTCTTCTTCCATAATGCCACTATACACATTGGGCTTGTGATGAGCGGATTGCCAAGTATATATCTGTGGTCCACTTATGACTCCGCCTGACTTTAAGTCTGTTGCACCAAAGTACACATTTTTTATTCGTGCATTGGATATTGCTTGTGCGCACATTGGGCAGGGCTCAAGTGTTACGTATATATCGCAATCTATAAGGTATGTAGTGCTAAGTTTAATGCATGCCTCGCGTATTGCTATAATTTCTGCATGTGCAGTTGGGTCACATGCAGAAATGGTTAGGTTATGAGATTTGGAGACTATTTTTTGCTGACGGACAATAACTGCGCCAACTGGTACCTCATTTTGATCATATGCGGATTCAGCCTCTTTTAGCGCTAAGTTCATCCATGGGTTTTGCATATTCGAGTGTGTATACATACTATTGCACTTCAGGTATAGCACGACATGTTTTGTAGTGCTATAAGCAATTAGCAGTATATGGATTGCGATTCAAGAATCTACATTATACTTGTTTGAAATCACTCTCTCGCATTTTCTGTTTTTTGAGACTCTGAAAATTGAGCTGTATATTGCTGGAATATAGATGTAATTGCTGATCCAGCAGTGACCAATGCCATTTTCTGCAATAACCCTGTGTATAATGCTGTTATACCATGATTGCAAAATACATTTCGGAGTGCGGATGATGCATTTCGCTCTCTTTCACCAGCTCTGAGTAGTTGTGTTAGTACAGTCTCTGTTGGTGCTATCACTATGGCTGTTAATACCCCTATGCACCCGCCAACAATTAATTTTTGTGCTTCTTTATTATATTCTTTGAATTTCTCAGACAATGGCTCTTTTAATACTTCTGTGCTTCCAATTATGAATGAATTGCTAAATACTTGTCTTGATGATGTGAGTACATTACCCCTCAGCGCTTCTTTGCACATACCATAAAGTGTATTGTTGCCTTTTGTTTTTAAATGAGAAAGATAGCTCGCATTTTTTTCGGAAGTAATATTAAATGTAATCCACCCATTAAATAATGTCCCAATAGGGCCTTCAATAACAGCTGTGAAAGCTCCTTTGCAAGCTGCTGATGCAAGTGTATTAACTTTTGTGTTATCTGAAACTTCTATTTCTTTTGGAATTATTGAATTAGCGAGTGAGATACCAAAAAATTTTGAGAAACCTTTGAAGAACTCTCTTAGTGCTCCAATCTGCCACCCGGTCATCACTCCTCTTTGGTATGTTAACTTCAATACATCAAGCGTACCTAAATGTAGATTGGATTGAGATTGCTTCATCCATACCATAAAAGGTTGTGTAGGTGGTACACTTGCAGCTTTTGTAGCGCTACCAAGCAATATAAGTAATATCTGTTGTTTAGAGAATATCTCTGGTTTTTTGCTATCTGATTCGTTGTGTCTCATTTTGATGATATTGTATAAGTTTGAGATGCATAAAATATATATTTATATTATCTTTACAAGATGTATGTTGCATTGCAGCAGAAATTTTTTATATTGATAAAGTATCTCTTTCCTGCTTATCTTCATGGTGATCTAATAGTTTTTGTATTGATATGAGTAATATATATAGAGTTTTGTTTGTAATACTTTCTATGATCTCTATCATATTTATAGCATTTTATGTGCTTTCTGATGTGATAGCACCCTTTCTAGCTGCATTCGTTATTGCATATTTTACAGAGCCATTAGTGCTTAAGATGGAGAGGCATAAGATTCCACGTAAGATAGGAGCTGTGGTTATAATATGTATGCTAATATTGGTATTGGTTGGAGCATCTGTTGCAATTTTTCCAGTATTATATAAGCAAGTCATGGAACTTTCTCATATTGCATTGAATAACAAGGATAAGATATACGCTTTCTTTAATAATTATCCAGAGTTGTTTGGTGGCGATTCCGAGTATATGAAAGCGCTACAATCACATCTGGATGAATTTGCATATAAGGTTTTGAGCTTCTCAGGTGAGGCATTACAACAGGCAATTAGGTCATCTTTGAGTATAGTAAGTGCAATACCATTTCTTTTTATTACTCCTGTTATGTTGTTTTATGCTTTAGAGAATTGGTCTAATATTGTGAATGCGATACATGGGTTGATACCACGCTCATTTTTTCAAGATTATCAGCTTTTTATCGTTGATTTAGATCGTGCTATGTCAGGTTATATTAAGGGCCAGGGCATAGATTGTGTATTTATGATGGCATACTATACGCTTGCATATTCAATGATTGGGTTAGAATCTGCATTTGCTATTGGTATGATAACAGGATTTTTTACATTTATACCATATATTGGTGTAGCAATTGCATCTATTGTATCTTTATCTATAGCTATTACACAATTTGGAACTATTGAGATGATGAGCCTAGTAATATTAATCATTGTTGTGGGTAATATTATAGAAGGTTATTTTGTGATACCACGATTTATAGGGAGCAAGATGGATGTGCACCCAGCTTGGACTATATTTGGATTACTTGTTGGTGGTTCTTTGTTGGGCTTTTGGGGTATGTTGCTCGCTTTGCCATTGACAGCACTGACATCTGTGGTTATAAAGTTTGCTCTTAGGAGTTACAAAGTAAGTAACATATACAAATAACATCAAAATTATCATTATGACAAAAGTATACGGCATTTCAGGCGATTTATTGAAGCAATATATCGAAAAAATCGAGCGTTTGGAGATGGAAAAAGCTGAGGTTGCAGAGAATATTAGAGATGCATTCGCTGAAGCTAAAGGTGCGGGGTTTGAGCCCAAGATAATGAAGCAAGTTATTAAAGAACGCAAAATGGACAAGAATGATCTGGACGAGCAAGAAACATTGCTTGTCACATATAAGCGTGTCTTAGGCATGTTGCCAGAGCTAGATGAAATATCCTAACAATTATTTTCCATGCGAGGAGAATGAGCAAGTTTTGTTCTCAGAGATCATATAACGCTCTGGATGCTTGAGTTTTAAGTGTATTTTAGGCGTATCAGCAATGTCGATAAAATCTGTTTGATGTGTTACAGATGATGATGCCATATCAGATTTGCTCCATTTTAACTGCTTTTCTTTGTTAGATAGATCTGTCTTTAAGATTGCCATTAGGTTGTATGATGCATTGTCTGTAATATGTGGTGAGCATATGTCCAAGTCGAGATGTGCTTGTATTGGTGATGTCATGCTTATAAAGCTGAGAGATGCATCTTCTAATATTTGTTTTATCAATATTGTCTCGCTTAATAATAGTTCCTTTTTTAGATGTGCTATTGCGTATTTGATCTCTCTGTAGTTTGTAGTAAACCGTTTTGATATTGACTCATTTAATAAATATAAAAATCTATTTAGATGCATCGTTTCGTTATCAGTGCAGCATAGCATGTATTTGTGCTCTTCAAACAGAGTTTGAGATATATAATGTGAAAATTTTGTTAGTTTAGAAAAGTTGCTGTGGTGTATTAGACCATATAATTTGTCAGTGGTGATGCGCTCAAAGTCTTGGTATAATATGCCAATCTCGAAGTGATTGTATTTTGATATCATATGGGTATTTAGTACTAAAGGAGAGGGTGCTACTATTATATTGCATAAAAAAGATAATGACTCTATTACGGTTTTTGAATGACAAAAATAGTAATCTATGAATTGATCTTCAGTATCGAAATGGACAGAATTAGTATCGCATTCTGCAATTTGTGACAGTAGGCCACTCATTAATGAACGCCTGAATTTTCCGGTTATATATGGTAATAATACTTGTAGCTTATTAGCGATAAAGTGCTCGTATTTTTTACTCTTTTTATTTGGTGTAAATTCAGTGAGAGCTGTAGATATTATAGCTATTTGGTTTTCTGTAAACTGAATAGGTGTGTGGAAATTGCAAATTGGTTTTTTCTTTCTGATAGCAAGGTTATCTAGAAGAGCTTTATGTGTTCCTTTTAAGATTTGTATCAAGATATTCACTATATAATAAAGATCTTCTATTTCTATCTGAAATAGCTTGATAGCCTCAAAAACAATTTCTTTGTATGTCTTTGTGTGCTTGATATATTTTTCTTTTGGGGATGTTTTTATAGGTGAGTCCAGTGATGGTGTATGGGATTTGGAATCTGACGAGAGAAATATTGTTATTCTATGATTTGTTGGGCTATGACTTTTGCGTCTTGGAGATCTTGGGTCATTTGATTTACTAGTTGAAGTTCTAGAATCTGTTTCTAGAGATGGATAAGATTTTGGTATGGTGATAGGTTGAGATTGTGTTTTGGTGTCTTGCTCAAGATTTAAAGATATGCCTTGGCTTCTTCTATTAGACTGTGTGAGTGTGGAGTCGGTTTTTTTAGCGTTTTTCATATAAAGGCTCCAAAAAGGTTAAGTTTATAAGGGTATACTAAGTCTCAATAAGAGCAATTGTAGTAGCTGTTTATTTGATATCTATAAGTGATTGACTTTTTTATACGCTATAGTTCTTCGAGAATTCAAAGTATTGATACTTTTATAAATAATTTATTAACTTTTTGAGCGCACAATTTCTTTATATTGATATTAAAGAGGTTGTATGAAAGACTCTGAATCAAGTGATATCCTTGCTCAATTAGAGAGCGAGATTGATCAGGAAATATTATCTCATATTACAGAGAAAGATCGTATTATCGAAGAATTCCCTTTTTTTGATATTTATATTTTAGCGCACGAAAAAAGATATGATAAGTTTGATGCTAAAAAGTTGAAAGATTTATTAAAGCATGATTTTTCTAAATCAAGATATCAGTTAAAGCCAGAATATGTATCTGCTCTCAAGAACTTTGCGCTCAAAGCATTGATCATGCAGGAGCCTTCTTATATATCCCATATTAGTGATCAAGAGACAAGATATTTATGCTCGCTGTCAAAAGAAGAGCTTGCTAGTGTGCTAGAGGCAGCTTACCGTAGTGCAAAATCTGCCCTTGAAAAAGAATCTGTTGTCCATGATATGAATCTAACGCGTTCTTATCTCAAAAATATGGGCTTTTTAGAGGTCGTGAATAAGTTTCAACAGCCTTTAGATAAAGCGATTTATATATTATCAGAATTAGCTAATAAAGATGTGACTGATTTGATGAAAGAAGCTTTGAGAGCATATTATGCATTTGAGATTCAGCTCACTTTGCCAAAATTTACTGTGCCAAAGTTTTTAAGGAATGCAATAGATAGAATACCATCAATAGTAGATGAGATTATTGATGTTGATCATGTGATCAAGTTTTCTGATTCTGTAAAATATAAATGTCAAAATATATTGGCATTCCCTATCGAGCAGTTAGAAAAATTATATAATGTATTTTTGAAGCGTGAGGTGAGGCAAGATTTCAAACAATGGGTCTTAGAGAGGGTAGAGGTAATAGCTCAATATGGGCATGATATAAAAAATCTCGACCGTGCTACAGTAAAAGAGAAGATAGGTCATGCTGTATCAGAATTTTTTACATCCAATGTTACGTCTGTATATACAACTGTATCTAATATGCAAAACGTGATGCAAATAAAAGGAGTGAGTAAAGATAAGCTTGATTCTGAAGTTGTTACTAAGTCTAGGTAAATTTAGTATCACTTTAACTAATTTCTACTTTTAAAACAGAGTACTTTGGTTTAGATTCTTCATTTATGAAGATATGGAGTTAAACAAATGCCTAGTTCAGCAACCTTAAAAGAAAGCAATCAAGAAGATTTTGCAGAATTGCACCAGTATCAAACAAAAAGAGCTACTGTCCCAGCTATGGAGGAGCTTCTTTATGAGCCTATCAAGCTATTGGATCATGGTTTTCTTAGGGTTGTAGATTATATGGGTGATGACTCTGCTATCGTACAGGCAGCTAGGGTGTCATATGGCAAAGGTACAAAGCAGTTGAATCAAGATAGAGGTCTGATACGATATCTGATGAGACATTGGCATACAACTCCATTTGAAATGTGTGAGCTTAAGCTCCATGTTAAACTTCCCATTTTTATAGCTCGTCAATGGATTAGGCACAGAACAGCAAACGTAAATGAATATTCTGCACGTTATTCTATATTAGATAGAGAGTTTTACGTTCCAGCTAAGGAGCATTTGGCAGCTCAATCTCAGATCAATAATCAGGGCAGAGGTGATGTGCTACAAGGTGCAGAGGCTGCAAGAGTATTGGATATATTAAAGTCGGATTCTGAAACAAGTTATAATCATTATCTTGAGATGTTGAATATTAATGAGGCTAATGATCAGCTTGTGGATCCAAACAAGCAGGGTGTTGCAAGAGAGCTTGCAAGAATGAACCTCAGTTTGAATTTTTATACTCAGTGGTATTGGAAGATAGATTTACACAACTTGCTACATTTTGTGATGCTTAGAGCTGATCCGCACGCACAATATGAGATTAGGGTTTATGCTGATGCGATATTGGAGATCATAAAAAATTGGGTGCCGTTTACCTATGAGGCGTTCATGGATTATAGAATGAACTCGATCTCGCTCTCTGCTCAAATGAAAGAGGTGGTTACAAGGATGCTACGTGGTGAGCAAGTGAGTCAAGAAAATTCTGGCCTGACAGCAAGAGAATGGGCTGAGCTTTCTGAAAGATTATTAAGCAAGGTATAGAGACTTTACGGCAACAATCATAGAAGCCTTTTTTGCTCTGTGGTGCTATCATTAAAGCTAAACGCAGATACCAGAGAAGCTCACTGTATATACTTGGTGCAGAGCCAAGCACAGATAAATTATTTGTGAATGTTGTACTCTTGATAAAAGAGCAGTTTCATTATCAAACTCATCATTTTATTGAGTTGCGAGGAATTTTGATATATAATTAGTATCAATAAAAATTATATAAGCAAATAAATGCGTACTGCATCATATTGTTTGATCTCTTATTTACTTAGGCATAACTATATAGGTTCTACTCGTCTTGATCTATATACTCTATCAGAGGCCCAGCGAATGGGCATTTACAATGCAGTAAAGCATAATACACGAGTGCTATCTATCTCTTGGTCGTTTAAGTGTTTCAGCGCCGAAGAATCTAAACAAATTGGTGATTTGTTAAAAACCAACAAAACAATTCAATCCATTAATTCGTCCTATAATCAACTCACAGATGCATGGGTTCAACACCTTTGTGATGCGTTAAAAGTCAACAAAACACTGCAATCCATTCATTTGAGATGGAGTCAACTCACAGATGCAGGGGTTCAACACCTTTGTGAGGCGTTAAAAATCAACACAACACTACAATCCATTGAGTTGAGGGGTAATCAAATAATGGATGCAGGAGTTCAACACATTTGTGAGGCGTTAAAAATCAACAAAACGCTTAAATCCATTAATTTGTCCGGGAATCAAATAACAGATACAGGGGTTCAACACCTTTGTGAGGCCTTGAAAATCAACACAACACGGCGATATATTGCTTTGGACCGGAATCAAATAACAGATGCAGGGGTTCAACACCTTTGTGATTTGTTAAAAACCAACACAACACTTCAATCCATTGATTTGAGCCATAATCAAATAACATATTCAGGGGTTCAACACATTTGTGAGGCGTTACAAAACAACAAAACACTGCAATACATTAATTTGAGCTGGAATCTAATCTCGTATGCAGGGGTTCAAGATTTTGAAACTGCAATAAAAACAAATTCTAACATATTGTGCGCATATTATCACAGTCAGTCACCTGAGATAATATCTCTATTACAAGAGAGACGTAAGAAAATAAGAGATTTGATAAGCCTTTGGAAGGAAAAGAAACACAGTATACATCACTTCAGATATTCAGAGAGCATGATATTCTTAGCGCTTCGAGAAAATCTAATGTCTGCTGCTGAGATTTCAGAGCTTGAGGCTTTTGCAAAACAAGCAACAAAAATATTGCCACAAATCATTTGTAGCCAACATAAACAAGACCCTATAGTTGTATCTCTTTACCCAAAGTGGCTTAACTCTAGTAAAGATGGAGAGGAAATATCAGGTAATGCAGATTATATAAAATATAAAGACAACCTTACTTTATATGAACTTAGTATTAGTAGCCCTGACTTTAATATTACTCATTCTGATAGCTTTACTCGGCAGATTAAGAAGTATGAACAAACTCAAACCAAAAAAGAAGAAGCAGAATTACAAAATCCATTTGCGTTTTTAAATCCTAACGCTTGTAACAAGATTTTAGGGTTGTTATCAGGGGCCGATCAAAATGCTCTACAAGAGGCATTATCCACAAGTGCAAGCGTTAACTCTAATGCTGTAAATGATATTGTTCAACACAATATCTGCATAATTACTGATGAAAAAATGCATAACAATCAGCTGACATTTTATAATGCAGCTCTATTTGTAGGATTTGTAGGTCTCAATATTATTGCTTATAAAGGCTTTGTTTTTGCCTTTGAGAAAGCGGCAACTGTATGCGTACCCAATGTTGATCTTGATATCATCAAGACTTTTTCTGATTTATCCTGTGGTGCTATTTATTCATGCATCTCTTTCACTATAGTAGTTGCATGGTTACAATATCGCGACATTTGTAGAGAGATTCCAATATAATGCACTTCTGAGTGAGATATATGGCAGCTCAGTTATATATCAAAGCAGCCATTCTTTTTGCAAGTCGTCTAGTGAGTCTGTTTGAATAGCACCTCGTATTGCAGATAGCAAACGGTTCATAAACGCAATGTTATGAATAGAAATCAATGTAAGAGCGATCAACTCTTGGGCCTTTAATAGGTGATGTAGGTAGCTCTTCGAATAATTGTTGCAAGTGTGGCAATTGCAATCAGATTCTATAGGAGTTGTATCAATACGATACTGGCTGTTTCTTAGGTTAATATGCTCTTTATCCGACGATTGCTTACGTTTTGCTAGTGCTCCACCGTGTCTGGCAAGCCTGGTAGGATGAACACAGTCAAATGTGTCTATCCCTGCTTTGACGCCGTAGAAAATATCTGAGATTCCACCGATGCCAAGCAGGTGAATAGGCCTTCTTTCATCCAATAGCTTTGCTGAATAGTCTACCACTTCTTTCATCTGGTCTTTATTTTCTCCTAGGGAACCACCTATCGCATGGCCAAAAAAGGGTAGTGAATTTACAAAATCACAACTTTCTTTGCGTAGGTCTTCATATACGCCACCTTGTATTATGCCGTATAGTGCTTGGGATCCATCATTGGTTCTGGTGAATTCGTCAAAGCTTCTTTGACCCCATCTGTGAGACATTTCCATAGATTTGCGAGTGTAGTGTTTTGAAACATGGAACGGTGTGCACTCGTCTAGTACAACAATAAGATCTGCGCCAAGTGCTTGCTGAACCTGAATAGATCTTTCTGGTGTTAATAGATGCTTTCTACCATCTGTATATGCTCTAAAAATCGCGCCTTCTTCGGTGATTTTAAGCAATGTTTTGTTGCGTCCCTCGGATGTAAAGCGTCTACCTTTGATCTCCTGTGCTACAGATCCATGACCTAGGCTGAATATCTGAAACCCACCAGAATCTGTAAGCATTGGCTTGTCCCAGTTCATGAACTTGTGTAGCTTGCCTGCATTTTTTACAATCTCTTCACCTGGCTGGAGCATTAGGTGATATGTGTTTGAAAGAATTATCTGAGTTCCTGCTTCTTCTACTTGTTGAGTAGTCACACCCTTGATGGATGCCTTTGTTGCGCAAAAAATAAAGCTTGGTGTATCTATAACTCCATGAGGGGTAGTGATTTTACCTAAGCGTGCTCTGGATTTAGAGGAGCGCTTTAAAATTTTGAAATTAAATTGTGGATTATTATTTTGTGTCATCTTTTTTTAACCAATAGCTCATGTACATTATAGGAGTAGATGTTAATGTTACAAGCACTCTTGAGCCATATGTACCAAAAATATAAGTAAAGATTAACGCGTTGAAAGTCACTGGTGTTGGGCTTAGTACAACCCAAGCTAGAGTTGAGAATATTATATTGTCAAGCAGGCCAGATATTAATGTAGAGGCGTTGAACCTTAGCCATAGAAGCCTCTTATGTGTATAATCTTTAATCAGCTTAAATAGCCAAATGTCAAAGAACTGACTGATATAGTAAGACGATAGGCTGGCAATCAGAATGCGTACAGATGGTGCAAATAGTGTGTACATAGCAAATTGAACTGGGTTTATAATTGCCCCATCATCATCTTTTCCCATAAAATCACTATCTGTTGGGTGTATGAGTGTGATTACCATGAATAGTGTCATCAAGAGCTGGGCTGCAAAGCTAAGCTTTACACATGTTTTTGCGACTTCAACACCTTTATGCTCTGTTAGTATATCTGTTGCTGTGAATATTGTTGCAAACACTATGGTTCCTAGTGCTACAGGCTCTGTACTAAAGGCGAACGTAGTAGTTTTAAGTACTTGAATATTAGCGATAACTACAGCCAGAATTGTATAGAGATACAAGCCATTTTCTTCAAATAATCTCCAAAGTGTGAGCAAAACTATATAGCAAAATATGAATAAAAATCCGGACAAAGCTTCGCTTCCCACATTTTGCGTAAGATAAATTAAAGATCTGATTACTGCATCATCCATAGCCGGTTGTTTTAAGCTTTAAGAGCAGCATTTTATATACTAAAATAATGCGTGTGTCTATATTAATGGCTGTTTTTTATGGATTTGTTTATTAAAAATAGTGCGGGAAGTGACATAACAGCGGTAATAATAAAAAAGAAAGCCCATCCTGTATATGCTATCACAAATCCAGCGGATGCAGATATTGTTGTTCTACCAAATGACGCAAGCGCCGATAAAAATGAATATTGGCTTGCTGTGAATTGTTTGTTGCATAGCAAAGATATATACGATACGAAAGCAGCTGTGCTAATCCCACCACAAATATTTTCTAATGAGATCACGATTAATAAAGCGGTTATACTTCCCTCCATATAGATGATAGATATATAGGCGAAGTTGGAGAGCATCTGTATTACAAGACCTATAGTAAGATATCTTTTCAGCGATAATTTTTCTCCTATATATCCACCTATAAATAATCCTGCGAATGTTGCAAAGACTCCAAATGTTTTTACAACCGTTGCTATATCTAGCTTTGTGTAGTCATTATCTAATAAAAATATAGACAATAAAGATTGTGAGTATGCATCGCTAAGTTTGTAGAAAATTATAAAGAGCACAATGCTGGCGATGTTAGGTCTTTTCAGTAATTCTTTGAAAGGTTGTATAAAAGACTCTGTAATGCTAAGAGGCTTGTGCCTAATCTCTTTCTGTTTTGGATATAGTGATATTATTAAAAAGCATAATATTGCGCATAGTATAGCTGCTATTGAATATGTGGTGCTCCAACTAAGGAATGAGGTGAGTGATAATGCGCCTGCAGATGTGATTAGCATACCAATACGGTAACCTGATGAGATCATTGTTGCCCCTCCCGCTTGCTCATGCTCGCTTAGGAGTTCGATACGCATTGAGTCTATTATTATGTCTTGTGATGCGGATAGAGAAGAGAGTGCTATTGCTGCAATCATGATAGGTATAATGTTTTCTGATGGGTTTATTGATCCCACTATTATTATTGATAAGCACATTAGTATGTTGATCACAGCTAGTGTTCCTTTGCGATGTCCGAGTGCTGATGTAAAGAGCGGAATTTTGCATATATCTAGCAGCGGTGCCCATAGAAACTTGAATGTGTATGGTATGCCAAGCAATGCAAAGAGACCTATAATCTCTATATTGATTCCGTATTCTGAGATCAGTATCATAAGAGATGATCCAGACAACGCAAGTGGTAGCCCGCTTAGTATTCCAAGTAAAAAAGTGATGACAAGATTTTTTCGAAAATATAGAAACATACTGGGTTTTTAAATTTTTTATATGTTGAGAGAATATTGCAGATTTATTAATAAGTCGCAAGAGATTTGGTTGTATTAATGGTTTTTTATGATAGAAATAATATAAAGTAATTGATTATAAGAGGCTGTATGAAAAAGTTTTTACTATCTGTCGCTGGTGTATCTTTAGCTGCTTCGGCGTTTGCATATGCACAAAAGACTGCTGTTAGGCCAGAAGATGTTTTGAGTGATTCACAAAACACTACGGTAGTTGATGGTCTTACGGTCCGTAAGGGCTCTGTAGCAGCATTTTTACGCAATATTGAAGTATTGGAAGATAAGCAATCTTCAGCAGAGCAAAGTGCTGCAGCGCTCAATATTATCAAAGAGTTGTCTCCAGCTATAGTTGCGGTTGGGCTACATAAGCACGCTGAGTTTAAAAATAAACAAGTTGAAGCTATTTTGGTGGAAGCAGAAAAAAAATAAACAGTGTTTTATTTTAATGCTTGTAATAAGTAGCTCGTCTGTTAAAAATGCCACATCTATAATTATATGGAATACTAAGAAATGAAAAAAGTGATACTATCAGCGGCTGCGATTTTAGCTGCAAATACAGCTCTTGCTGCTGAAGCACCAAAGGTCAGAATTGAAGGCAGGATGGATTTTCAAGCTGCTGTTGTGCA
>JAJTIA010000051.1 GCA_021299995.1 Candidatus Jidaibacter sp.
CAGGTTCTGTGACTTTGACTATCAGACCATATTTTTGATTTAAAGTACTGACCAAGATCTCTCCCAAGCTATACAAAGTCTCTCTAGTAAAATCAGCGCCTCCTGTGAAGTCCAAGTCTTCACTCAATCTGATCCCACCATAACAACTGCGTAAACAAGTCCCACCTATAAAAGTAAGGCCAGCCAGTAACCCACTCTTGCTTAACTCTCGTAGTATATCATGATGAAGCAACTCTTTCTCTACTACTACTCTCAAATAAGAGAATTGAGGCTGATTTTTCATAGCTTCTGTGACAAGCTGATCAAATAAATTCATTTGCAATACTCCAATCTATTAAGTCGCAATTTCTGTGAGCAACCTTCATGTCTCTCAATGACAACGATACATTTGCTCTCCATAATCTACAGTTCTTATCATAAACAAGCTTGTTAGCTAACTCAGAAGGTGTTTGATTAGTATGCACAAACTCTATTGTACCAAATGTAGCGCAAGTAATAATGCTACTTCTACCAGAAGACATTATTGAAATCCAGTTGATGGGCACTTGGGAAATAACGCCTACAGAACTTAATGCGGTTTCAAGGCTGATATAGTTAAATTCATCCGCTCTAAGCAATGCAGCAATATGGAATAGTATTAATCCTTTATCTGAGGCAACAGCATTGTATAGATAGATACCTCGACAGATTCTATCTAAATATCCTGACTGTACAGCGCGACTTAGCAATGTTTTAAAATTTGCATTAGATAAATGGGGGAAAAGACCTCTGAAATCCTGCAAGGCAAACAGGTACCGCTCATTATTTGCATTTTTATTAAGCCAGTTTACTAAATATTTCATAGATTGCATAATAGCATCTCAACAGTAAGTTACATATACTGTAACTTACTGTACAGTAGATGCAAGATGGTTTTTGATATCTAGTATGAAATACATAACTTAATATGGAGCAACAGCCGCACTGATTGACATTATGTGTGGAAATAACAAGACAACATATTGTCAATTGCTTGAGTTTCAACAAAGCCTGCAAAGCTAACATTTTCCTTAGTTGCTTTGCCATGACAAGCTGGCTCTTAGAAGCAAGTATGGTTGTCATATCCATACTATTCCTCATTATTACATATATGGTGAGATAGCTCATCTTACCGAGTAGTGCAAAAGAATTCTTGTATTGGATGGTCGTGTCATAAAATAATGTTTTTGAGTATTGCGGTCTTGGTAATATTTTGAGTAAATTGCTATACAATGTCACAAACCGTTTTAAAACTATAAAGCACAATCACATTATGCTCAAAAACAAATATTTGTTATAGCAGCAGTGTTTGCTGTTCATTTAATATGGGAATTTGGTATGCTGTTAATACAAATTTAACAAATGAATAGTATAATTATAGTATAGAAAAATTAAAGTTGTATTATGCGTAGCAATTCTTCAATAGAAGATTTAATAAAGCTAGATGATGCTGCACTAAGTGCTGAACTCAATGTGGATGCGGAATCTCTTAAAGCCATTGCAAGTAGTGTGAGCAAAGAGTGTCAAGCATCAGAGATTCGCTTAACCATTAATCTTCCATGCTTTGAAAGTTATACAGAATGGTGTGAGGATCAAAAAAACGATGAAGAAAACTATGATTTAGATGAATCATCATATGAAACATACGCTTCATATCTTAAAAAGGCTAAAGATGGTGAAGCTATACGTGCTCAAATAAAGCATTTTATAGTGCAATATAAAAATTTGATTGAGTTAAAAAAAGCTAGGGAGCTAGCTTTGCAAACTATAGCCAAAGCTAAGGAATTAGGCATTCAAGTTAAAGGAAATCTTGCCAATGATATGTGGCTACAAAAGGCTGCAACATTGTCTGATTTAAAAAATCAAACATCTTTATTACAGCGCAAAATAGATAACTTAGGCAAGCTAGCCATAGATAGAACTGATTTCGATTCTCAGGATGAAAGACTAAATGAGATTATAGATGATCTAAATGCAGGAAAGATGCCTGTGGCACGATATGTAGAGTTATTATTGCAGAATAAGTTTGAAAAAGAAGAGAGCGTAAATTATGCTACTCAAGAGAGATTTACCAATATCACAGGCTTATCGTTTATAGCGTATGCAGCACCTAAATTAAAACCTGAGGTATTAAAAAGTTTTTTAAGTGCATTAAAAGCAACTTTAGGAGAGAAGCAGTTTGATATGTATATGGCGCTACCTATCGCAATGGGTGAGCTAGGTGGAGAGCTGACATATACTATACTGCGTCACTATTTTGCGAATTCCTACAATGAAACAAGACCTAATGAAAGAGCCAATCATCTAAAAAGAAAAGAAATAGTTGCAAAGTACACAGATCCTAACATTGCTAATACACAATCAAATGTAAATTTTGATAGAGTTGACACCCACACATCATCTGTCCACTTAAGCGCTGATGTATCACATGTTGGTGGGTTTAAGCGAATGTTAGAGCTTGTAAACATCGAAGGTCTGCAAGTCAAGTATTCTAATTTTACAAAGGCAGTAAAAGATCAGAAAGAAAAAACCGAATCTCCTAGGAAAATAGCAATTCAACAAAATACTAATTTAGATAAATTTATTGCTACACAACTAACAGAACTTCAAAACGAGATCAAGCATACAGAAGATCTTACAAAAGATAAGCTATATAACAAGTTTGTAGCAGCAGGTAATAACGATATTTTTCAGGAAACGAATCAAGATCATATAAACAAAGTTAACTTTTTTATATTTCAGCTTCAAGCAGCATCTAGATTTGTAGATGAGATGATAGAGACTCACACATGCGGACACAAGCAAGGATCTACATATAAATATAAAACCACTGAGAATGCAACTTGCGGGCTTACAATGGAGCAAATGGTTGCAGCAACATATTATTTAGGTAAAAAAGATGTAGAAGAAGGTGTAGAGAGCTTTTATCCATTAATAAAAGCGTTATACGATATGCGCAGAGGTTATAACATCGATGATGGCGATGATAAACCTGAAGATTATAAGAGGCCAGCAAATTTAGGTACTGATCACAATAGGTGCCATGGTGGGTGTGTAAACTCGTTGGTGGATGCATTATATACTCTACATACACTATACGATAGACGCTTACTTAATGCACAGACAATACAGTTGGAATTAAAGAAGATATACAACGAGATAGCTGCAAAAAATGTAGATACATTGCAAAAAGAGATGCTACCTGAAGAGATATGTGTATGGAGCTCAACAGGTATTGTGACCGGCGCGGGTAAGGATGTGTTAGACGCTGTATTCAAAGTGTCATATGAGCCAGAATTTAGGAGTGTATACGCAGGTTATTTGGCAGATAGCGTGTTTGAAGGTATTATTTTAGAAGCTACATCAAATGTCACTATTCCTGCTGCATTAAAGCAAGTCCACTCAATAGATAGCATGAGTAAAGATGCTCTTAAACAAGCTATTTTGAATAATCAAATTCCATTATTACACTACAATGATGAAAATGGTCATCAACCAACTATCAGGTATTTACTTAGTAAGCCAGAGAATAAAGGATTAATAAAAGATATATTAGATGCAGCACAAAAAGAGCCAATAAATTATGATGCGTTATTGTATCTAGCACGAAGTGATATTGATACATCATATACACTTAATAAGTATGCACAATTCGCAATTAGGGATTTAAAACCACTAGATGCTAAGTCTCTTAGGGTATTGATTGAAAGCAACAGTTTAGATAAAGTGCTAGAAAAAAGCATAGAGCAGAATCTAGAAACTCTTTTTACATTATATGCAAGAGTGATAGTGTTGCAAAAGGAGGATTATAGCAAGAAATTTGGCGCTTATCAGAAAACCATTTTACACTTTGCTGCAATAAATGGAAACCTTGATGTTTTAGAAGAAATACTAAAGCATAAAGAGGGTAGAGCTTCTTTGTCTATAAAAGATCATTATGTCAAAACACCGCTACACTATGCTGCAGAAAAGAAAAACCTTGATGTTGTAGAAGAAATACTAAAGCATAAAGAGGGTAGAGCTGCTTTGTCTATAAAAGATGATGCTCGCAAAACACCGCTACAC
>JAJTIA010000074.1 GCA_021299995.1 Candidatus Jidaibacter sp.
CATACCCAGTTTCAAAAAGCACATACCCCTTATCAGGAGTCTTTTTACCTATGTAGTCATATAACGCTCTTGCTTCCTGAAATGGCCATGCATTGCAATTTGATGCAGCTTGAAAATCAAACACCTTTTATCCTTTATTTTCATTAAAAATATATGCGATGGATTATACCCACACCTCACACTAACACAAATATTTTATATATAGAATAATCAAATATAGCGTAACAAAACAGTATGTACTGCAAATTTCAATGCTACAATTGTGCAACTTTGAATATTACTAAGCGAGAGAACCTTATGAAATTCAGCATGCCACTTAATAAGATCATATCTTTATTCTGTCTATTATTTATATATTCTTTGGCCTATGCTCATAGCGAGCACAAGATTAGGCCTGTTTTCGATAATAGAGAATGGGTGTTAGGGTGGTCGCAGAATCAAGTCGCTTCTAAAAATGATGGCTCTATTTTCGATGAGTACATACTAAAAGGAGATAATATAGATAATTGGTCTGAATTGGTAACAATACAATTCTTTCCAAGATTTAACAGCAATCTAACCATTGAAGCTTATCAAAGTATCTTTAGCGCTAGCATAAAGAATGTATGTCCTAACGCTGTATTCAGTAGCATTACCCAACAAAAGCAACATGAAAAAATGTTGAATTTCAGTATCAAGAATTGTCGTGGGCAGCATGATCAGTCAGAGCTTCTCAGAATTGTTGATAAAGATAATGGCATTTATGTCTTTCATTATGCAATTAAAGTTGCGCAGATGCCTGAAAGTAATAAAAAGACTTGGATCAAAAATTTGCAAGCTATAGAAATCCACTAAATATCAACGCAATACTTTATAACATAAAGCATAATTAATAGACATCACTTGTTGAACACTTGCTTTCACTCTAAAAAGCATGATGTTTACTATATCACCACAAACAAAAAAAGCGCGCCTATTATGGCACGCTTTCTTCAGAAAAATTTATACTGGAAAATTATCCTTGTCTTGCCTTGAAGCGAGGATTTTTCTTGTTGATCACATAAATACGACCTTTTCTCTTAACGATTTGGCAATTTTTATCTCTTTTCTTTGCAGACTTTAATGATGATAATACTTTCATGATAACTACTTAAAACATAAATCCAATGAGAGTGAATATTACACGTTTTAACCAATTGTGCAAGCAGATAGTTGATATTTTATTTATTTTTGGTTAGCATTATCACGTTATATTGCGCATAATATGATGCGTAACAAAGATATTATCGTGCACACAAATCAAAAAGAGCATTAACATGTATTTCAAAAAAACTCCATCTATCAAACTATCAGAGCTTGCAAACATCTCTAAAAGCGAATTAAAAAATTGTGATTCAGACATTGAAATCACAAACGTAGCAACACTCGCAAATGCTTCATCTGGTCAAATATCGTTTTTCAACAATCCAAAATATCTTGATTCCCTTATATCTACTAATGCATCAGCTTGTATTGTTGATGAAGCACAAGCAGAAAAAGCACCAAAAAATGTAGCACTTCTTATAAATAAAAACCCTTACGCTGCATATGCAAAAGTAGTTTCAGCTTTTTATCCAGACGAAGAAATTGAGAATAGAATAGAACCTTCTGCCCATGTGCATCCCACAGCGAACGTTAGCACAAACTGTTATATAGGACACAATGCTGTGATAGATGCAGGCGTTATGATTGAGGACGGATGCTATATCGGCGCTTCATCATTTATAGGGAGAGATGTAAAGATTGGTAAACAAACTAAGATCATGCCTAACTCAACTATAGTATATGCAAGAATTGGTAAGAATTGTTTAATTTACTCAGGTGTCAGAATTGGGCAAGATGGGTTCGGCTTTGCCCCAAGTGATATGGGTCTCTTAAAGGTTAAGCAAATCGGCTTAGTTATCATAGGGGACAACGTAGAAATTGGGGCAAATACGACAATCGATAGAGGCGCAATTGAAGATACTGTTATCGGCAATGGCACTAAAATCGACAACCAAGTTCAAATTGGGCATAATTGCGTAATTGGAAACCACTGCGTGATTTGTGGACAAGTTGGCTTGGCTGGCAGCTCTAAGATTGATGACATGGTTATGCTTGGTGGACAAGTTGGTGTTGCAGGTCACTTAACAATAGGTGCAGGCAGCAAAATAGCAGCACAAAGCGGAATTATTTCTGATGTTGAACCAAAATCCATACTAGGTGGTAGCCCTGCTATTCCTATTAGAGATTGGCATAAGGCTACAGCTGTGCTAAAAAGTATGCTGAAGAAGAAAAAGAGCGAGATAAAATGAGTAGTGTATCACCTTGGCTTGATGTTACAAAAATCATGAAAATGCTACCGCATAGGTATCCTATGTTGTTAGTAGATAGAGTTTTGGAAATCAAACCGGATGTTGGAATAAAGGCGATCAAAAACGTCACAATTAATGAGGACTTTTTTAACGGCCATTTCCCAGGACATCCTGTAATGCCAGGCGTGCTTATAGTTGAAGCTATGGCACAAGCTGCTGGTATCTTTGTTATCTCTTCTACAGATGATATAGATGTGGAAAATATGATCGTATATTTTATGTCTATAGAAGAAGCACAGTTTAGAAAGCCTGTTGTGCCTGGTGACACTATTTTTCTTGAGATAGAAAAAATCAAGAATAGAGGACCTGTTTGGAAAATGAAGGGAGAAGTAAAAGTGGACGGCATAAGAGTGGCTAACGCTACATTCTCTGCAATGCTTGTAAAAAACGAGAAGTAAAAAATGACTAATATTCATCCAACAGCAATTGTTGATCAAAATGCAAAACTTGGTAACGATGTTATTATAGGTGCTTATTCTATAATTGGAGCAAATGTAGAGCTTGAAGACCACGTAAATATTATGTCTCATGTCTGCATAGACGGGCATACAAAAATCGGAGAAGGAACAACAATTTATCCATTCTCTGTGATTGGATATGCTCCACCAGATTTAAAATACAAAGGTGAAGATTCACGCTTAGTAGTAGGAAAAAATTGCGTATTACGGGAGCACGTCACAATACATACAGGTACGGCAGGTGATCGAATGGAGACAACTCTAGGCG
>JAJTIA010000033.1 GCA_021299995.1 Candidatus Jidaibacter sp.
GACGAAAATTGAGTATCTGTCTTATATCACCAACTGCTCATTGTAGTGCCCGCACACTCCTTTGTCATTCTCGCGCACCTCTTTGTCATTCTCGCGACGGCGGGAATTTATAAAAAGCTATATAAACTGGATCCCCATTTTCACGGGGATGACATCGAAAAAGACGAAAATTGAGTATATGTCTTATATCATCAACTGCTCATTGTAGTGCCCGCACACTCCTTTGTAATTCTCGCGCACCCCTTTGTCATTCTCGCGGATGCGGTAATCTAGAAAAAGCTATATAAACTGGATCCCCGTTTTCACGGGGATGACATCGAAAAAGACGAAAATTGAGTATCTGTCTTATATCACCAACTGCTCATTGTAGTGCCCGCACACTCCTTTGTCATTCTCGCACACTCCTGTGTCATTCCCGCGGAGGCGGGAATCTAGAAAAAGCTATATAAACTGGATCCCTGTTTTTACTGGGATGACAAGCATGATATGCAGGTGAAACAGTGTAAAATGGCATAAGATTTCGGATCTGCTATATTAATCTCCTTCCCATAAATTCTGCTCTTTAAGCCTATCCACTACTTCTTTTGGTATGTATTTTTCATCATGCTTCGCAAGTATCTCTTCTGCTATAAACTCAGCTCTATCTCTTAATATACCTTTCGCTATCGAACCTTGCCCATCCTTAAATAAATTGGGCAGTATGCCAGTGTAATTTACGGTAAGCTCATTTTTGTTGTCTGTCATTGTGAACGTAACATCTAATGAATTATCTTGCCTTTTGATTGACCCTGATTTTACAAATCCCCCAACTCTTATGATTTTGTTAGATGCTTTGATGTTCTTTTCGATCAGATCTGTAGGCGTGTAAAAGAACATAACATTATCGTTGAATGTTTTGAGAATAAGTGTGATACCAACTGCTACCATCCCAATTATTATAGAGATTTTTGCGATACGTTTTTTGTATATAGGCTGCATTGCTTATTAATGTATTTGCGGTGCGATGAATATACAAGCATATGAAACTTAATAAAAGTAATTAGTTTGATTGGTGAAAATTTACCTTTTTGTTTGTTTTTTTTCTCTTGTATTTGTGTATAATTCTACTGAAATTATAATGTTTTTATATTGTGAGATGAGATGCAGGGTGGTGTAGATAATAGGGTGAGGCATGTGAGAACCATTCCTGAGTTGAACCTGGCTATTGAGAATAACAATATAGCGGAAGAGGTTACAATTCCACCAGGTTATAAAATTACTAATAGTAATTTACAATCTGTTATCCAAGCAGTTATATCATCTGAACACTTGTGTGGGGCCTTTACCATGAAGCAAGTGAAGCTTGAATTGGAAGATGTGAATATAGCAGAGAGTTTCAGTAAAATTTTGCATTTGCAGTATAGATATAAAAAATCTGGTGAAGACGTTGTTATGGACTACGATTTGTTTACTGATTGCCAAGCGAAAGATGTTCTGTCTAATCTACCAAATATCGGTAAAAAACTATCTTTGATGTGCGATATTAGATTTGTAAAATTTGCAGATAAGACAGTCCAAATGAAAATTGACAATGTGACTTTATTAAAGGCTGAGTTAGAAGGTGTGGCAGATAGCGACTTTGATGCTTGTGTTGCAAAAGCTATCAAGAAGTTTAGTTCGCTTAAAACTTTGGAATTGCATTGCACCAAATATGTTAAAAATGTTATGGATGCTGTGGTGGATAGTTGTTCTATTAATGAGCTTATCATCATGTATTATGGTAGTGTGCTTTCTAGTAATGACAAGGATAGTATATATAATGCTGTAAGCAGAGCCATAAATATAGCATACACAAGAGTTTTTTCTTCATGTTTTTCTGTGCATGATTCAATAGATAAGGTGCCCTTCGCAATTCCAGCAGCGCGTGCATGGGCAAGACATAAAGATTCAGATTATTTCACGGCTCAGGAATTGGCATTTTTTTATCATCATAAAAGCATTATTCAATATACGGCGATATGTAATAAGCTGTGGACTCAAGAAGAGATTGATAACTTTGAACAGGATATTGCTGATCGTCTTCCAAACCGTAGCTATTTATATGCTTTATCAGGTGCGGGTTACGGTAACTTGTCAAAAGATATGATTTATGAAATATCTCATCATGTGCAGCAAGAAGATATAAATCGTAAATGTAAGGTTTTTAGTCAAACAAAGGTTGCGAATCCAATTTTAACCAAGCGTTCTATCTCTAATATGTTGATGGTGGAATCTGCTTTAATGTTGTTTGTATTAAAAGGAGGCGGCAATATCAGTTATACTCCTGTGATTTTAAATTTGGCAGTTGTTGCTGCAGATTGGTATCGCTCAAGAAGAAAAGTGTCTCTCGCTGATTATGCGGATAACAAGTTTGATAAGTGTTATGATGTAGGCATGGCATCTCTTTCTGCGATATCTTTTTCTATGTGGAGTGTTGGCGCCTCTATGCTCTTAGCAACTTATGCAATTCCAGACTTTTCTACAAGGGTAGAAGGTGGCGCTGTGTTTTGTGGTATTGTATACTCTGCTTTACACGCCTCAAATCGTTCTGTCATGAAATGTAAGATAGGAAGCAATGGTCGTGGCTTTGAGGAAAGTATCTATCTGTCTGTTTCCACTTGCGCTATGACCAATTTTGTAATGCTCGCAGCCACTGATGCATCAAAAATGCAGATGAAGATTGGGATTCAGGCATGTGTTTTAGCAACTCTTTATGCGTATGATAAATATCAAGATAAAGTTTATCACGATGCAATATGGGCAAAGCAAAAAGGAGAGCAATCCGAAGTTGCAATTTAGGGCCTAATCCTATACATTCTCGTACAAATTAATTTTACATGTTTATAGTATGGAATCCCGCATTATCAGGTCATCTTTTTTAGAATATTTTGCGAAAAATGGTCACAAGATTGTGCCTTCAAGCCCGCTTGTGCCGCATAATGATCCAACATTGATGTTCACAAACTCTGGGATGGTGCAGTTTAAAAACTACTTTACTGGCGTAGAGAAGCCTCAATTTACACGTGCCACAACTGCCCAAAAGTGCGTAAGAGCTGGTGGTAAGCATAACGACCTAGAGAACGTAGGCTACACTGCACGTCACCACACATTTTTTGAGATGCTAGGCAACTTCTCTTTTGGCGATTATTTTAAAGATAATGCTATAGAATTTGCATGGACTCTGCTTACAAAAGAGATAGGGCTTGATAAGAGTAAGTTATATGTGACCGTATATCATGAAGATAATGAAGCATATAACTTGTGGAAAAAGATAGCAGGGCTATCAGACGATAGAATCATTCGTATTGATACAAACGACAATTTTTGGAGCATGGGTGATGTTGGTCCATGTGGCCCTTGTTCTGAAATCTTTTTTGATCATGGGGAGCATATCTTTGGGGGATTGCCTGGCACAAAAGATCAAGATGGTGATAGATACGTTGAGATCTGGAATCTTGTGTTTATGCAGTATGAAGATACAGCGGATGGTAAGAGAATTGCACTGCCTAAGCCTTCTATAGATACAGGGATGGGCTTTGAGCGTATGTGTGCTGCTTTGCAAGGCAAACATAATAACTTTGAGATAGACCTATTCCAAAACCTAATAGATGCATCAATGCATATATCCGGTGTTAGTGACCATATTGTGTCGCATAGGGTTATTGCAGATCACATAAGATCATCTGCATTTTTGATGGCAGATGGCGTAATGCCTTCTAATGAGGGCAGAGGATACGTGCTAAGACGCATAATGCGTAGAGCAATGAGGCATGTACATAATCTTGGATATAAGGATTTGATGTTGCACAAGCTTGTAGACACTCTTGTTGCTGAGATGGGTGATGCGTACCCAGAGCTAAAGCGTGCACAAAGTGTTGTGAAATCTACACTAGAGCTGGAAGAGAATAAATTTAAAGAGACATTATCGCGTGGTTTAAAAATACTAGACGAAGAGATATCTAATTTATCTGCGGGTGCAGAGTTAAGTGGTAAGGTAGCGTTCAAATTATACGATACATACGGCTTCCCAATCGATCTTACAAGCGATGTTTTAAGAGCGAAAAATATATCTGTTCACATGGCAGAATTTGATGCAGCAATGGCAGAGCAGAAGGCGAGGGCAAAGCAGGCATGGAGCGGATCTGGTGAGAAAGCGACTGATGAAATATGGTTTAAAATACACGAAGAAAGTGGTGCCACAGAATTCTTAGGATATGCTCTGAATGAGGCTCAAGCTCAGGTGAATGGTATCATAAAAAATGGAGAAGTTGTGAACGCTGCATCCACAGGTGATGACGTGGTTATTGTATTGAACCAAACCCCATTTTATGCAGAGTCTGGGGGGCAAATTGGTGATATAGGATGGCTTGATGAGAGCGTTGTAAAAGATACAAAAAAATATGCTGGATCTGTTTTTGGGCATAGTGTGGTACTTGCTGCGGATATCAAAGTTGGTGATGTCGTGCATGCAAAAATCGATGTTGAATATCGCAATAAGGTCAAAGCTAATCACTCTGCTACACACTTGCTACATAAGGCATTGCGCCAAGTATTGGGCGATCATGTTACACAAAAAGGTTCGTTAGTTGCGCCTGATAAATTGCGTTTTGATTTCTCTCACAATAAGGCTTTATCTGGCGATGAGCGCAAGAGTATAGAGATTTTGGTCAACCAAATGGTCATTCAAAATGCGAGCTCTATAACTACTCTCAAAACTCCAGAAGAGGCGATTAACGCAGGTGCGATGGCTTTATTTGGTGAGAAGTATGGTGAGGAAGTCCGTGTTGTGGAGATGGGTGGCTCTGTGGAGTTGTGTGGTGGTACGCACGTAAAAGCAACGGGTGATATAGGTGCATTTAAGATTGTATCTGAAGAGTCTATAGCATCTGGTATTAGAAGGATTGAGGCGGTGACAGGAGTTGCCGCTCTTTCGCATGCGCACGAGCTTGAGGGATATATCAATTCACTGACATTGCAAATGAAATGTGCGCCAGAAGACTTATTGAAGAAATTTATAGATATTGCTGAAGAGCGTAAAAATTTAGAGAAGCAACTATCAAATGCTAAGGTTGCGATAGCAATTGCACAAGATCCTCATTATCAATCAGAAAATTTATATGTATTAAAGCTTGAAGAATTCACTCCAGCGGACGTTAAAAATGTAGTGGATGTGCTAAGGGTGAAAAACAATAATCCAGTTATTATGGTTGCTGCCACATTTTCTGGCAAGGTTTCTGTATGTGTATCTGTCGCAAAAGATTATACGTCTAAATACAAAGCTGGTGACCTAGCTAAGACATTTGCTGAAGTTGTTGGTGGTAGTGGAGGTGGGAGGCCAGATTTTGCACAAGCTGGTGGTGTCAACACAGATAAAGTTGATGATGCGATAGAGGTGGTAAAAAGCAATGTATCTGCTTAAGACCTTGCTTGTAATGCTGCTGTTTTGTTCGCCTGTTTATGCAGCGGATAAAGACGATAGAGCAGCGGAGCTTTTCTCTATTGTAAAGTGTCCAACTTGTGCAGGACAGTCTGTAAAAGAGTCTGATACGCCTGCTGCAAAGAATATCAAGTCGTACATACGTGCTCAAATTGACGCTGGCGCATCTAATGAAGAAATATTCGCATCCCTTTCTGACACCTATGGAGCAGATGTGATATCGCGCCCTAAATTGTCATTGAGTACGTCTCTTTTATGGCTTCTGCCTGCTGCATTGGGGTTATACGTGCTTATCAAAGCTAGGTGTTATTTTTGCATTAGTCGGAAGTAGTGTATCTTGCTGCCATGTGATAGCCCACGTTCCTGATATTTAGTTAAGAAAAAAGAGCCATCTGTTATAGCGTAGTCTTCAATATTTGTAGAAGTTAAGTCAAATACACCAGATTGAATTGCGCTATTCAGCATCCAGTTTGCATAATCTAAATGATCTGTGACAAGGTGAATGATGCCATCTTTTTTAATATATTTTGTGAGAGTTTTTAGAAAGTCTTCATTAACTAACCTACGTTTGAGATGCTTACGTTTTGGCCAGGGATCCGGACATACAATATATATGTTTTGAAAAATATTGTTTGGTGTTAAATCTAAAAGTGTGCGCACATCATCGTGGAAAATCCTGATATTTGATATCTGGTTTGCTTCAATTTTTTTGAGCAAACTCCCAACTCCATTTAGGTAAGGCTCTGCCCCAATGAATAGGTGTGATGGGTGGTTTAATGCATTTTGTGCAATTAAAGCGCCATCACCAAAGCCTATTTCTAAGTTAATAGCATCAAACTCATTTTTAGATGGAAACGTGTCTTTAATCACAATCGTTGGCAAAAGATTGTCGAAGAGATTTTGTTGTTCATCCCTAAGAGGTCTAGAAAGACGTCTCGCAAACGTTTTGATTATGTTCTGTTTCTTCATTTTCTTTGTTGAAAAGTTGAATGAATTTTTTCGTTTCGACTTTATATAGCAATTCTTCGATATTGTCTATTGCAATAGAATCTCTCATATAATTTTGGATTGCTAAAAAATGTTGGTGGCTTGATTCTGATGATAGTTGGGTTTGATACTTTATAGCGCATTCAGAGGTTGCATTGTGTTTTGATAATAAGCTTTGAGATAGTAATAGCAAGCAGAAAGGATTGTTTGGATCTGTGTCAGAGATGACATAGTTTATATCTTTAAATGTATAATCAGGTGATAGTTGTTAAATGTATAATCAGGTGATAGTTGGTCAGTTAATGTTGCAGCATAGTAATTTGTATATTTTGCTGTTTGTCTTTTAATATCAACGCAGATTTGTGAATCAGTAAATGCTAGATGTAGGACTGTAGAGTTTGGAAAATCTATTATGATTGCTTTTAGTGAAGCAGTATTTAGGGACCGAAACATTGTGGCTAGAGTAGACAATGTATCTATAAATTGTGTGTCATCCTGTGTGATCAAAATGAGATCAATGTATTTATAGAAAATGTCTAAATTCATGGATATAAGTATACCAAGCCTATCATACGTTAAGAACTCTGGGTGTGGCTTTAATAAATCTATAGCAAGAGACTTAAGTGCTAAAGTATGTTTACTATTTTGCATATTGGGCCTTATAAGTTGTTTACCATTTATTGTGAAATATTTACTCTATCTCAACATTTGATTTTTTATAAATGTTAAATTTAGAGATTGCATATTGTAAAGATAGGTGGGTAGGTAATGAAATATATGCAGAGAAAAAGCTTTTAATAATAAATAAACATTATTATACTGCGTTTTGTAATTATTTATTGTGGCGTCTATGGCTGAAAAACTCAAGATTGTACTTGCTAAACCCAGAGGTTTTTGCGCTGGTGTGGAGCGTGCCATAGAAATTGTAGAGAGAGCCTTGAAAAAATATGGTGCTCCTGTTTATATAAGGCACGAGATTGTGCATAATAAGTTTGTAGTACAAGATCTAAAGGCAAAAGGTGCGGTGTTTGTAGATGATGTGTCTGATGTCCCAGATGGTGCAATCACAATCTTCTCGGCTCACGGTGTTTCAGAAAATGTAGAGAACGATGCATTGAGCAGAAATCTCCCTGTGATAGATGCGACATGCCCGTTGGTGAAAAAAGTGCACAGAGAAGCGCAGAGAAATGAGGAAAAAGGTCGAGAGATCATACTGATTGGTCACAAAGATCATCCAGAGGTTGAAGGCACTAGCGGTAGAGTAAAGCAAAAAGTCGTCTTAGTCGAATCTGTTGAAGATGTCTCTAATGTCTCTGTAAAAGATCCCGAGAACTTGTCGTATGTTACACAAACTACTCTGAGTGTGGATGACACAAAGAATATCATCTCTGCATTAAAAGAGCGCTTTCCTAATATAGAAGGGCCAGATCTGCGTGATATATGTTATGCAACACAAAATAGGCAGGATGCAGTAAGGCAGCTTTCCAAGCTTGTAGATGTTGTTTTTGTGATTGGATCAAAAAACAGTTCTAATTCTAATAGATTGAGAGACTTGGGTGAAGAGATGGGTAAGAACTCATATTTGATAAACGGCCCAGAGGATGTTAGGCAAGAATGGCTAGTTGGTAAGAGTGTGGTTGGTATTACAGCTGGGGCCTCTGCGCCAGAGGTTTTGCTAGAGCAAGTATTGAATAAAATCTCAGAATTCGCAGAGATAGAGATATCTACTATGGAAGGTGCTGAGGAGAATGTGAAGTTTAAATTACCAGAACAATTAATGGATGTTGTATAAGTGTCGGAAATATTAGAAGTACATCATTGGTCGCTTTGCCCTATTTCTCGTAAATTGCGTATTGTTTTGAGAGAAAAGGGTGTGGAGTTTGAGATGTTTCAAGAGCTCTTCTGGCAGAGGAATCACAAGTTTTTAAAGATGAATCCAGCGGGTGAAACACCCGTTTTGATCAATGAGAAAAAGAAAGTAATTGCAGGTAATAGTGCGATTTTTGAATATTTAGAAGAACACTACCCGCAACGCAAGCTTTTCCCAGCTAATCTAGATGATAAGGCGGAAGTTAGAAGAATTATAGAATGGTTTGATAACAAGTTTTATAATGACGTAACAAAATATATTTTGTTTGAAAAGGTGATCAAGACTATCGCTAAAACGGGCGCTCCAAATTCTCAGGTGATATTTGCAGCTAAGGCGAATTTAAAGTCTCACCTAGATTATATTGCATTTTTGCTTAAAGATTCTATGTACTTGTTTTTGGATGAACCCACGCTTGCCGACTTTACTGCTGCAGCTCATCTTTCTGTATTGGATTACGTTGGTGACATAGAGTGGTCGCATTACCCAAGTGTTAAGCATTGGTATTCGTTAATGAAATCGCGCCCTAGCTTCAGAGCGATACTGAAAGACCGTATATCAAATTTTGCTCCTCCTATGCATTATCAAGATCCAGATTTTTAAAATATGAATATTGCAAAAAAAGATATTTATAGTGTATTAGGCTTAATGAGTGGCACTTCGCACGATGGTGTTGATGCGGCTTGGCTCGAGACAGATGGATGTGGATATATTGAGTTTAAAAATTCGCTATACATGCCGTACCCTAAAGATCTTAGAGACCAAATTAGTGTTGTGATCAATGGGGATTACACTAATCTATGGCAAGTTGAGAGAGATCTAACAATGCATCATGCACATGCTGTAAGAGCCTTGATGAAGAGTGCTAGTATATCGCATCAAGATCTGGATTTGATAGGGTTTCATGGTCAGAATATCAAGCATACCCCAAGCGATAGGATAACTGTACAGATTGGTAATGGTGCGCTTCTATCTTATGAGTCTAAATGCACAGTAGTATATGATTTTAGGTCAGCCCATGTTGCATCTGGTGGCCAAGGTGCGCCCCTAATTCCTGTGTTTTTAAAGGCGCTGAGACCATATGAATCAGATCATTACTGCTATTTGAATATAGGTGGCGTATCTAACATAACATATATCGAAGGTGATAAGGCGATCGGTTTTGATGTAGGTCTTGGTAACGCAGCATCAGACGATTTGGTGAATGCGAGATTAGGATTAAATTATGATGAAGGCGGTACATTAGCAAAGTCTGGAGACGTTAATATAGATGCTTTCTCTGCTCTTAAGGCGGACCCTTATTTTGCTAAGCAATATCCAAAATCATTAGATAGAAATGCGTTTGATTTTTCTGTTTTGGCCCAGCTTACCACAGAGGATGCGCTTGCAACGCTTGCGGAGTTTGTTGCTTTTGGTGTTGAGGAGTCGCTTAAGCAATTGCCAAAGAAACCAGATAAAATAATAGTAAGCGGTGGTGGTAGAAAGAATGCTGCCTTGCTTGAGGTGATATCTGCAAGGTGCTGTGTGGAGGCTGTAAATATAGATCAATATGGCTTGGATGGAGATATGTTGGAGGCACAGGCATTTGGGTATATAGCTGCAAGATGCGCTAAAGGCTTGCCATGTTTTATAGGCAGTGATGTACTTTCCGGCAGTTTTGTTAGCTGTTATTGCTGAATAGTGTTCTCTTCTTTTTCTAGACTTATTGATTATATTAGATAAAATATGCAAATATTAATTAAGTTTCGAGTTTTTTATGCGATGCTCTGAATTTTTAACTCTTCCAGTGGAGATTAGGGTTTTTGTTGCAAAATTATTTGTCAATTAAAGAGCTGAGGGCGCTTAGTATTACAAATAAAGAGTTGTTTGAAGGTTATGAATCGAAAGATTTAGCGAATGAGTTTTATTTTTATGCTTTATCTAAGAAAGTAAAAATGGATGCAAATTATAGGCCTGATTGCACAGAGGATCAGTTGCTGCATGAGGTATTTGAATATAATGAGTTTATTAAAAAGTTGGATTATGGATTTGTGATATGTCAAAATAATGCTGAATATGCAAAGGAAGCTGATTACATTTTTGTTTGGCCAATAGATATATGTAGTTTTATATACGAAGATGAAGATCCGGAGATGCCATTTTGGAGTATAAGACAGGCTGAAGCAGTAGTGCATAAAAATGGCAGAGTTGAGATTATTAGGTGTGAAAGAGATCCTGTCGATTTCAGTTGTACTATTACAAATAATTTTAATAGATTTTTAGGTCTTCGATCTGATTATCACTTCAATTTTCCAAAGCAATCTGCATTAGTAAAAATGGTAGAGGGCGATAAAAATTATAGGCCCTTCTGTGGAGATGAGACATTGCTTTCAGAAATACAAGCCTATAATCAAGGAAAGCCTATGTATACAATGGTTGATAGTTTTTTGATCAAGCCATTTTTAAAAAATATGAAAGATTTCTCTCGATACTTTGAGACTCATTTTTGGGCATATGAAAATATTGGTGATACTGACACGCCATTTTATTGCTGGAATATGAACAAGTACCTAGCCCAGATTACTGCTCATGGTAATAGCTATATATACGAACTTTTAGATAATGATGAAAGAGGGGCAAAAATAGAATATTTTAGAAATATAGATTGCTTCTTAAATAAGAGGTGTATGGCTGATTATGTCGGTATAGAAAGATAGTACATTATTGCTTGCACTTTTGTGCAATGATGCGATTATATGAGGTGTTCGTATGATTATAATATATGCCGCAGCTCGCCAAATTTGCAACTCATCACAAAAATAGTTTTGGAAGAATCCATCCAGAACAAGGTGTACCTAGCGATTTTGAGTTTGCTCTAGATAGAGAGCGTATTGTACACAGCACAGCATTCAGAAGGCTTGAGTATAAAACTCAGGTATTTGTAAATCATGTTGGTGATCATTATCGCACTAGGCTTACACACTCTTTAGAAGTATCACAGATTGCACGTTCTATTGCGCGTGCCCTTAAGGTAAACGAGGACCTTGCAGAGATTATTGCGCTCTGTCATGACATAGGTCATCCTCCATTTGGACATGCTGGTGAATATGGATTACAAGAGGCGGCCTCTGAGTTTGGAGGGTTTGATCATAACGCTCATGCACTTAAGATAGTGACTGAGATAGAGCAGGGGCATATAGGGTTTAATGGATTAAATTTGACTCTCAATACTTTGGATGGTCTGGCAAAGCACAATGGTCCTGTACCGAAAAATAGTGTGCATGTATATACGATTACCAAGTCGCTTGGGATTAATCCAAACACTCATAGCTCTATAGAGGCTCAAATTGCAGCGCTTTCAGATGATATTGCGTATATTAATCATGATATCGATGATGGTATTAGGGCAGATATGTTCGATATTGACGAGATATGTCAGCTAGATCTTGTGAATTCAATATTTCGAAAGCTCTCTAAGAAATATCACAATCA
>JAJTIA010000025.1 GCA_021299995.1 Candidatus Jidaibacter sp.
TGTAATATGGCAAAAAGTAAGCAAGCAAAATTACAGCGCTCTCCAGATCTTTCTGTTATAGTACCGCTGCACAATGAAGAGGCCAATGTTCCACCCCTTTATAAGTCTTTAGTAAAGAACCTAAAAGGCATCAACTACGAACTGATTTTTGTAGATGATGGGTCATTTGATGGTACCGTCGCAGAGATCCTTCAAATCAAAGATGCCAATCTAAAATGCACAAGATTTGCGCGCAACTATGGTCAGACATCAGCTATGGCTGCAGGCATAGAGCATGCAAAAGGCGAGTACATTGCAACATTAGATGGTGATTTGCAGAATGATCCAAGCGATATACCTGTTATGCTAGAGCGGATCAAAAAAGAGAAGATTGATCTTGTTGCAGGCAGAAGAAAAAAACGGCAAGACAACTACGTTTTGCGCAAGTTCCCTAGTATGATTGCAAACTACATAATTAGACGGTCAACAGGTGTATATTTAAGTGATTATGGATGCACAATAAAGGTATTCAAAGCACAGCTTGCTAAGCGTCTAGAACTTTATGGTGAATTACATCGTTTTATCCCTGTTCTTGCATCACTTCATGGTGCAAAAATAGCAGAAATTGATGTAAAACACTACGCGCGCAAGTATGGTGAGTCGAAATATGGAATCTCAAGAACCATCAGAGTTATAAGTGACTTGATGCTTATGTTGTTCTTCCTCAAATACAAGCAGAAGCCTATGCATCTTTTTGGATCGATAGGTCAGATATCGCTTGGCTTAGGTGGCATTTTAATGACATACCTATTGGTGATCAAAATTTTTGGTGCAGACATAGGAAACAGGCCACTTCTATTTATCAGCATACTAATGATTATGACTGGTGTGCAGTTTCTTACAACAGGGTTTATAGCAGAACTACTAATGCGTACATACTATGCTGCTGAAAAGAAAAAACCTTATACTATTGAAACAATATATGTAGGTGGTGATGAGTCAAAAGCCCCGGATATATCTTGATTCTGATTTATCAGAAGGAGCCTCGGTTACTTTATCCGAACAGCACGCAAGCTATCTTATAAAAGTGATGAGATACAAAACGGGTGACACGTTTTTTGCTTTCAACAACCATGCAGAATACGAAGCTAAGATTTTGTCCTACTCTAAAAAGAATCTAGTGATTGAGTGTGAATCTTTAATCCGTACAGCGACGAATAATTTAAAAATAACGTTAGCTTTTGCACCAGTTAAGAACCCAAACACAGCATTTTATGTACAGAAAGCCACAGAGCTCGGAGCTACAGACTTATTACCCTTAATAACAGAGCGAACAATTGTACGCACAGTAAAAAGGGACAAGCTCAGGCTTATTTCTGTTGAGGCAACGGAGCAATCTGAGCAATTTCAGCCTCCTATTGTTCATGACGCTCTTACTTTAGATAAATTTCTAAGCACAACTGCTAGCTATAATCGCATTATATTTTGCGATGAAGCACGCGATAGTAAAAGGCTTGCAGAAGCACTTACATCGCAGCAATATAATGATTTGATAATGATAGGTCCGGAGGGTGGCTTTTCTAGCACAGAGCGAGAATTGATCAAAGCTTTACCAAATGCTGTGTCTGTTAAACTATGCGACACCGTGCTACGTGCTGAAACTGCCATGATCCTGGGGCTTGGAGCATATAAAATGCTTTAGTTATATTACATTAACAAACTTTGAGAGCCTATAACGCCCGTAATCTAAACAGATTCTACTGACTTGACTTCTGGCACATAGTGTTTAAGCATATTTTCAATACCGTTTTTTAGCGTGATAGTAGAGCTAGGGCATCCTGAGCATGCACCGTGCAGCTCTACGTATACCACTCCATCCTTGAAGTCGTTAAACACGATGTCTCCGCCATCTTGAGCAACTGCTGGACGCACTCTTGTCTCTAAAATCTCGACGATCTGCTTTGTTATTTCATCTGTCAGTTTGTCTTCTGATCTAGACTGTGCATCTGGCTCCATTGCGGGAATGCCAGCTGTAAAATGGTCAACAATGCAGGAAAGTACTATAGGCTTCATGTAGTCCCAATTTGAATCTTCAGATTTTGTAACGGATATAAAATCCTTAGAAAAAAACACTTTCGATACGCCTTTAATTTTGAATAAAGCACGCGCAAGTGTAGATTTAGTTGCTGATTCTTCAGAATCAAAACTAACTATGCCAGAATCTATTACTATTATACCTGGTATAAATTTTACAGTATTCGGGTTTGGTGTTAGCGAGGTTTCTACAAACATTTTTCAATACAAAAAGTTATTTGTCGAGCGGGACAGACATTTTGAAACCATAAAGCTCTGTATTCCTTCTTGGCCCACCATATGAAGTATCTTTAAAATCTCTTAAGATTTCTCTTTGAGACCTCATACTCTTGCTACCCGCTTGATTACCTGCGATTATACCAGTTCTTCCATAAATGTCATTATTATAATAAAACTGAAGACCAAAATCTCTATTAGCTATAATAATTTTGGTTTTATTTTTTTGCAGCAGCCGTTGGTCCAGCTCATCGACAATTGAATTTTCGAAAATGTTAGTTTTCTTCTTCGACTTTTTCTCTAGCGCAAAAGCTATATTAGCGCTAATTATGAAGATAATAAGGAGTGTTACTACTCTAAACATTGTCTACTAAATACAGCAAATTTTGTGTTTATCTTAAAGAAATGATGCCACTATTTCTCCAATTCTGCAAGCCCTCTCTTATGAGAGAGATTTTAATATGATTTAAAAATTTTTTAATATATCAATATTATGTGCTAAATTTATAAACATAGAGATGCATATGGCTAATGTATACGGCGATTCAATAGATAGCCGCTTCATTAGGATTGCAAACACAATGCCAAATATGGCAACGCTTACAAAAAAAGATCCTATATTGTTTAGATCTAGAAAAAACCCTGCAACTAAAAATAGTTTCAAGTCTTCTGAGCTGAGATTTTTATCACCTAAGAAAAATTGGCTCACATACTTTATCAAGTAACCTATTAAATAACAGAAGATAGGAAGCGCAATTAAAGATGCATAATCTTTGTGATCAATAAAGCCAAACAGCACACCTAGCACTGCAAGTGTGAGCAGCAGGTAATCGGGAATATTATGCCTTTTAAGATGCATAACTATACTCAAAATCAGCAGTGCAGCAACAGATGTAAGCTTAAAAACCAACATAAAGTCTCTACTTGCTAAATACCATATGTCAAATACGGCAAGACCAGATAGCGCAAAAACAATAAACTTAATATGAAATGTCATAACAACACAAATATTTATACTTATGCACCTTTGCATATAGATAAGTCTCAATCAATGTGAAATTTAAATTATTTATTGAATAGAAAACGATGTGATGTATAATACTGTGATCAACATTTTGAGTGTATATATGGCCTATGAATACTATACCAACTCACCGACTCAAATTCTTTTGTTACTTTATAAATAAACAGCGTCTATTATTCGCCCTGTTGCTCCTTTCATCGATCGCTACATCACTTTCAAGCTCAGTATGGCCTTTAATCACGGGACATGTTATAGATGCTTTATCGGGGTACTCCGGCAATAGAACAGACGTATTCAATGCATTAGGCAACATGTTCTTAACAGTGATCGGCTTCTGGATACTTCTGGAGATAATAACACGCTCACAGGGCTTTGTTGCCGCAAGAATTTATCCAAACATGGAAGCTGATATAAGGATGAACACATTCGAGTACGTAAACAGGCATTCACACACATACTTCTCTAATAACTATGTTGGTAGCATAGCTAACCGTCTCAGTGAATTACCTAAAAGCTCAAGTATAGTTATAGATTTTGTATTCAATAATATGATACCTCTTATCATATCCATCATAATTTCATCTGCCTTATTTGTAACACTCAAACCTACTCTTTCGATTATATTCGCAGGGTGGCTTTCTATGCATTTGATTATATGCACAATTGCTGGCGCTATTGCAGCCAACCTATCTAAAGAGCATTCAGAATCCCGTACAGATCTACAAGGTAAAATTGTAGATACGCTAAACAATCACCTAAACGTTAAGCTATATACAAAGTTTGGTTTTGAGGTAGAGAATGTAAGTGCCTCTCAAAATGAAGAGAAATGCAGGAATCTCAAGACTCTTTTCTTTATAGAGCGCTTTAAGGTGATACTAAGTTTTCTCGCGTTATTTTCTATCTCAACGCTTTTTTATCTCACAGTGCTCTATTGGCAGCACGACATCATATCCTTAGGCGACATGATATTTGTGTTTTCTACCACGTTCAATACTCTAGCTCTGGCATGGACTGCTACATTAGAGATATCATATTTGTTCAGAGAGCTTGGCGTTATCAAGCAAGCTTTAAAGATAATAAAAGATCCTATAGACAGCCTAGATTCTGAAGATGCAAAAGAGCTGAAGGTAAAAAAAGGCAAAATAGAGTTTATACAGGTCACATTCAAATATAGGCACAATAATAACGTGTTCCAGGAAAAAACTCTCACTATAAATGGTGGTCAAAAAATCGGACTAGTTGGAGTATCTGGAAGCGGCAAATCCACCTTTGCACACCTTATATTGCGATTGTTCAACATAGAATCTGGACAGATAAAAATAGATGGACAAGATATCAACGAGGTAAGCACAGAATCATTGCGCGATAATATATGCTTAGTTCCTCAAGAGCCTATGCTTTTCCACCGATCTGTTATGGACAACATAAGGTATGCAAGGCTTGATGCCACAGACAAAGAAGTGATCGACGCCTCAGTAAAAGCTAATTGCCATGAGTTCATAATGAATCTAGAGGATGGATATGACACAATAGTTGGAGAAAAAGGATCGAAGATTTCTGGAGGCCAAAAACAGCGTATTGCGATAGCACGAGCAATATTGAAAGATGCACCAATATTAATTATGGATGAGGCAACGTCTGCTTTAGATTCTTATACAGAAAAGCAAATTCAAGAAAGCATAAAATATATGTCTAAAAATAAAACTACAGTCATAATAGCACACAGACTTTCCACATTGCTTGAGACGGACAGGATACTAGTGTTCGATAATGGTACAATCATTGAGGATGGATCTCATAGAGAGTTGTTATCTAAAAACGGCCATTTTGCTATGCTCTGGAAAATGCAAACAGCGGGCTTACTGCCAGACACTTTGTGAGACAATAAAACAATATTCCCCAGTACATTGCACTCAAATTACGTCTTGTAATTTAATCTAGCTCGTTCTATTAACCATTTGTTAATTTTATGACAGGTAGTTTATGTCCACTTTAAAACCCTCAACATGGTCAGATGCTAAATACACCAAAGTAAATCTTTATAACGGGAGTGCAGTTGAAGAGCTATCTTTTGTCAACAATGATGACTACTCCTTATTTACAAAAGTTGAATTCGAAAAAAATGAGTTCACAGGGTCTTATACTGTAACATTATCTCAAAACTATGATGATAAAACCTACAGAGCTTGGCTTGATGACGCATCATTCTACGCAAAAACTATGAAAAACCTAGGATATAAAAATATAGATTACACAAGCAAAGGGGCTCTGGTTTTTAAGCTAACATCTCAAGGGCAAGTAGCAAAGCTATTAAAAGATTTAGCAACAGAGTTCACTTTAGATTTGCCGATTTCAGCGATATCTAAAGTACAAGAATTTTATAACATCATTAACGAAACCGCAGAACAAAAAAGCACATTGCTAGAGCTATGCTACCAGTCTCGTACAAAGGATGTAGATAACTTGCTCAAATACTCTTACGGACAGTATAAAAATGACGAAGATAAATATGGCAATAAAGCGTATCACATCGCCTATCTAAAAAACAATTTAGACCTTGGAAAAGTATTAGCTAAAAACTACTTCGATATTAACGCTGCAAACAAGTATGGTCATACTGTGCTTAGCCTAGCTGTACGCGATGGCGACATGGGATGGTTTAAGTTTGCTAAAGACAACTATGCATCAATGAAGCACAAAGTATCTAGCGAGGCCCACTCTAATATTCTATTGCTTGGAACCAAAGCATATAAGGAGCTAGACAGCTTGATCAACACACATAAGCAATATGGTGTTTACGATCTAGTGAACAAAAAGGCAGAATATTTAGAGATATTAACATATATTGCAAAATCTAATCCTGATTTGATCAAAGATCAAAATGATAATGGAGAGAGTGCTTGGTACATTGCAACTACAATGAAAGACGATCACGATTTGTATAATGTACTAGTACAGGAGGATCAAAAACATATGAATCCTTGGTACAGCCTTTTTGATTGGATCGCAAGCCATTGATCCAAATGGCATATGTATCTATTTCAAAGGTATGAACAAATTTATAGCAGAATTTTGTAAATTACATTATAATAGGTTACTAATTATCGTTTAGTTTAAGAGATGCACATTAGAAATACAGAGGATTGGGCTTTACTGCTTTTGGCACAGATTCATCTTGCGCCAGATTCAAATGATACGATGCTAGGCTCTGTTTCCCTTCTGAAAGGATTGAGTTATGAAGTTGCATCTAGCGTTACCACTTTACTAAACACAGCGCTCAAAGACAAATGCATTATTGCTGATTCTGTCTCTTCTCAAACGTCACTTACCTCGAACTCTCCATATGGGTTTACAATCAATAAAGATGGCGGCTGTATAAGCTACAAAGGCCCACGCTTCGAAAAGCGCAGCCTAATCAACGTTATACACTCAATAAAAAAATCACCAGATGAGCTTCAGAACATCGAATCTCAAAGCTCTCTTAGCAACCCGAAAATGACTCCGCAAGACCAAATAAAATTGATATTGAGCGTAGATCTATCGAAGTTTGCAAACACACAAGCAACAGCGGCTAATCAAGACGAAGCTCAAACAATATTTATTACTGGAGCAGCATGATTTTTGGAGTAGGATGCGACATAGTTGCAAATGATAGGGTCAAAGCGCTACTACAAAAAAACAAAGACGCATTTTTAAAAAAAATCTTCACAAAAAAAGAATTAGAAGCAGCTCCAGTTGGCGTAAAAGAGCTTGGATATTTTGCAAAAAGATATGCAGCAAAAGAAGCTGCTGCCAAGGCTTTAGGCACTGGAATTGGCGTAATCTCGTTTACAGAAATCGAGATCTTAAACGATGAGCAAGGCAAGCCAATCTGCACACTACTAAAAGATGAATATGCTCACCTTGAAGCACATGTTTCGCTCTCTGATGAAGAATCACATTCACTCGCATTTATTGTGATTGAATCAAAGAGCTAATAAGATATTATATCATGCATATAATATAGAAAGTTTTTAAGCGCGATGTACCTATCTCAATATTTTTTACCTACGATTAAGGAAGATCCAAAAGAAGCAGCTGTTGCATCACATAAATTACTGCTGAGAGCAGGGATGATAAGACAGCTAACATCAGGAATATACAATTGGCTTCCCCTTGGTCTTAAAGTGCTAAAAAAGGTAGAACAAATCATACGAGAAGAGATGAACAATGCTGCTGCCGTCGAGATGCTTATGCCCTCTATGCAACCAATTTCGCTTTGGGAACAGTCTGGTAGGTTCGGTCAGGAAGGCGATTTAAGCGGAGAGATGTTGATAATATCAGACAGACACAACAACAAGCTTACTTTTGCACCAACAGCAGAGGAGGTGATTGTGGACATGTTTAAGTCTAACACTCAATCGTATCGTGACTTACCAAAGAATCTATACCAAATCTCATGGAAGTTTAGAGATGAGATCAGGCCAAGATTCGGACTTCTAAGATGCAGGGAGTTTCTTATGAAGGACGCGTACTCTTTCGATTTGGATGAGACATCTGCATTAAGAACATACGAAAATATGTTCTTTGCATACCTTAAGTCATTCTCGCGCATGGGTCTTACCGCCATACCTGTAAAAGCAGGTACAGGCTCGATAGGGGGAGATCACAGTCACGAATTCCACATACTTACAAACACTGGCGAAAGTACCATATACATAGAAAAAGGGTTGGAAGAGTATCTGAAAAACACAGAGATCAGTTTGGATGCATTCTCTAAATTTTATGCAAACGAGGAAGAAAAGCACGACCCAAGCGCAATCTCACCAGAGAAGCTAGATGTTAAAAAAGGAATAGAAGTTGGTCACATCTTCTATTTGGGGGACAAATACAGTAAGTCCCTAAACCTTGAGCTGCAAAGCAAGGAAGGAGGTCTATTCAACCCTAAGATGGGGTGCTATGGGATAGGTGTATCAAGGCTTGTAGCAGCAATTATAGAAGCAAACCACGATGAAAACGGCATTGTATGGCCACAAAGCGTTTCGCCATTCGATGCAATTATACTAAACTTACGCCCGCAAGATGAATCGTGTACCACAGCTTGCCAGGATCTATATGATTTCTTAATCGCTCATGGCAAGGATCCACTCTGCGACGACACAGAAGATAGCATAGGTATGAAATTTGCTCGCGCAGATCTCATAGGGATTCCTTGGATCATCACAATAGGCCCTAAATCCTTAGAGCTAGGCAAAATCGAAGTCAAAAAACGTTTAAATAATGAGAAGCATGAATTTTCTTTGGATGCAGTAAAAGCGATGTTTGCAAAGTGATTTTGTTAGAGATGCAGATCATAACATAGGTAAGCAGCTATCAGTGAGTTTAAAAAACTAGGAAAGATCTATAAATCTTTGTGTTTTTCTTCGTACTTCATTTCTCTAAGCAAGTATCGAGCATTTTTAACATCCTGCTCTATCTGCATTTTCAGCTGCTCCAATCCATCAAACTTACGCTCAGGACGCATAAAGGAAATGAACTCCACATTAATTAATGCACCTACTATATCTGCATTGAATTCCAGTAGGTGTATTTCTAAAAGCGGTATTTTATCTTCATTTACAGTAGGTCTTAGCCCGATATTCGCAACACCATAGTGCTTGGATCCGTCCTCTAGTTTTGCTTTTACTAAATACACTCCATACCTGGGAAGAGCCATATTATGTGGAATATGAACATTAGCTGTTGGGTGATTCAAAACTTTTCCAGCCAAATTACGACCCGTGGCTATCTTACCTGATATGGTATAACTCCTACACATTAGATGCGCAGCTCTGGTCATCCTACCTTCAGATATAAGCTGTTTTATAGCGGTCGATGATACGTTTAGGTGATTGCTAGAAATCTGATTAATTTGTGAGTACAAAAACCCATATCGCTTAGCAAGCTCAGATAACATAGCTGCATCACCAGCTCTTTTATTACCAAATCTGTAGTTATATCCGCTTATTATATGGTCAATTTTCATAGTATTAACCAATATCTCCTTAACAAACTCTTCAGGTGATAGGCTTGCAATCTTATCGTTAAATTCTATCTCATATACAAAATCTAACCCCAGCTTTGATAGCACCTCATATTTATATTGCGTATCGTATATATATTTGTACTCCCTTCCGAACAAAAGTGCAGGATGTGGGTTAAATGTAATAATACCAAAATTACTTTTGTTCTCTGCTGCTTTTATCTTAGCATTCGCTATTAATTCCCTATGCCCTATGTGAACACCATCAAAATTGCCGATCGCAACAATTGCACCATTTAAACTATCTGGAAAAACATCGTTAGATTTTATTATTTGCATCAACTTCTAGGATCAAGCGCATCCCTCAACCCCTCTCCTATAAACACCATTAGAACCATTAACATTGTGAGTGTAACAAAAACTGAAGATCCAATCCAGTATGCTTGTATATTTTCTTTAGCCTCAGATAGCATTTCTCCAAGCGATGGAGATCCTGGTGGCAACCCTAAACCCAAAAAATCTAGCACTGTTAGCGATGTAAGCGAAACATTCATTAAAAACGGCAAATACGATATTGTTGCAACCATAGCATTTGGCAATATGTGCTTTATTATTATCCTAAGCTCAGGCAAGCCTAGCACTTTTGCTGCAACTACATATTCCATATTCCTTGCCCTCAAAAATTCAGCTCTCACAACAGGAACTAATGTGAGCCAACTAAACAAAAGCATCACAAACAATAGAATGCTAAAACTCGGATTCACAAAGCTAGATAAAATTATGATAATATAAAGAGTAGGCATAGCAGACCATATCTCATAAAAACGCTGCATTATAATATCTGTCAAACCACCATAGTAAGCCTGTATAGCGCCATATAATATCCCAATTACTACACTAAAAAGCATTAATGATGCGCTAAATAAAAGCGATGTGCGTATGCCGTATAAAAGTCTAGCGATAATATCTCTACCATGATCATCTGTACCAAAGTAATGTTTAGAATCTGGAGCAGTTGGAGCTGGGCCTGGCAAATCTTTAGAAATGCTACTATACGAATAGTTGATAAGAGGCATTATCATGTAACCGTGCTTTGCTACTTCTTCTTTCACGTACTGATCGTTAAAATCTACCTCACTAACATAGTCCAAACCAAGATCCTCCTCTCTTAAGGTCTTAAGAATTGGAAAATAAGTTTTGTCTTTAAAAACTAATACAAGAGGCTTGTCATTTGCAATCCAGTCTGAAAATAGAGTGGTAAAAAAGATCAACAGCAAAATGATGCATGAGACAAAAGCACGCTTATTGCCCTGAAACTTGGTTAGCGCCCTCTTAGAAGAAGGGGAGAGCTTATCATAAAGAATTGCCATACACATTTGTGATTAATAAGGCTTACTTGAATTAATAAACGTTTGATATAAAATCTCAATCACTTTATTGCAGAACATGAACATGAAATCATTTATATACATTGCGAAGCTATTGATATCTTTTTATCAGCTGTTTATATCGCCCTTTTTAGGATCGAATTGTAGGTTTCATCCCTCGTGTTCCAACTACGCAAAAGATGCAATAGAAGCGCACGGAATAATTAAAGGTGGATTTTTAACAGTAAAAAGGTTATTAAAATGCAATCCACTCTTTGCAGGCGGCGAAGACTTGGTGCCTAAAAAGCAAAAATTTAAATGAGTAAATCATGTTTGATAGACTTTCTCAAAATGCGAGATTAGTAATAGCTTCTCTTTTATCTGTATCCATAATATTTGGATGGCAAATACTCTTTGTAGAGCCAATGATAAAGGAACAACAAGAAGAAATGGAGCGTGTTGCTCTTACCATGCCCAAAGATGAGCAGCATATACCTCAAAAGCTAGAGGAACGGAATCAAATCATCTCTAATGAAATCAATAAAGGTACAAGAGTCAAGTTCCAGAACACAAAAGTCAAAGGCAGCATTAATCTGGTAGGGGCACGAATAGACGATTTAATATTAGAAAAATACAGCCAATCTTTAGAAGAACAAGACAAAAAGGTTACTCTTCTTTCTCCTGGAAAAGCATTAGATGCTTACTTTATAGAGTTAGGTTGGATTGCTGGAGACACTAGCTTTAAAGCCCCTGATAAGAAAGCATTGTGGAATGCTGATAAGAATGAACTAAAATCAGGTGAGACATTGACATTATCACACAATGCAGATGGCATCATATATAAAATCGCAATCAGCCTAGATGATGATTATTTATTCTCAGTAAACCAAACCGTTATCAACAAAAGCGGAAGAGAAATTGCTGTTGCACCATATGCGCTTGCTAACCGTATAAATAACTTGCTAGAACAAAACAATTTTGTATTCCATGAAGGTCTGATTGGTGTGTCGAACAGTACACTTAAGGAAGTTTCATATTCAGATATGCAGGAAAACAAGAAAATGGACTTAGGTGATTACTCTTGGGTAGGTTTCTCTGATAAATATTGGCTTACATCTTTTATTTCTCACAAGGATGCTGGATACAAAGTAAAGGCTACATATTCAGAACGTGATAATGTTGGGAGATTCCAAATTGGGTTTAATCCTGATGAAGCAACAAAAATTCAAAACGATTCTTCTCACTCTTGGGGACATTTCAAAATTTTCGCAGGAGCCAAGGAACTAGAACTACTTGAACATTACCAAGACACTTTAGACATCAAGCTATTCGATAGAGCTGTAGACTTTGGCATGCTCTACTTTATTACAAAGCCAATTTCTTATTTACTACATATGTTCTACCAGTTTTTAAACAACTTTGGCGTAGCTATACTTGCGCTCACTGTTTTGATCAAGATTATGCTGTTCCCACTAGCTTATAAGGGCTTTAAGGGGATGAACAGGTTAAAAGATCTGCAGCCAAAAATTATGCAACTTAAAGAGAAATTTGCTGATGATCCAGGAGCATTCCAAAAGGCAATGCTTGATGTGTACAAAAAAGAAAAGGTTAACCCTATGGGTGGCTGCTTACCTATTTTACTACAGATCCCTGTGTTTTTCGCATTGTATAAAGTGCTTTATGTCTCAATAGAAATGAGGCAGGCTCCTTTTTTCTGGTGGATAAAAGATCTATCTATACCTGATCCTCTCTCGATATTTAATTTATTCGGATTGATACCTATAGATTTGCCTCCCTTCTTGATGATAGGTATTTTACCTATACTTATGTCACTCACTATGTTTATTCAACAAAGCCTAAATCCAGAGCCAGCTGACCCTGTACAGGCCAAGGTGATGAAGTTCTTGCCTGTTATATTGCTTTTCATGTTCACATCCTTCCCTTCTGGCCTTATTATCTATTGGACATGGAGCAATATCCTATCTATAGCGCAACAAATCTTTATAAAACGCATATCAACAAAGGGCTGAAGTTTTTTATACAACCGATTGATTTTTAACACTAAATGATCCAGCATAATTAGATTGAATTTCAAATAGGTTGCACCATGAGACACTCTAGCGGAAAAAACTATGGCTCAAGGCTAGAAGATCAAGACTCAAGCTCCACATCAGACGGTAAAAAGCGAGCAAAAGAAAAGCTGATTGTAATACCAGAAGAGAGAAGCTCAGAAACCAGCCCTGAGCATAGTGATTCTGAGCTTTCTGGTAAGCGCGCGATGCTCTCTGCTAGCAAAACTAACAGTGGTAAGATGACTAAACCCACTCTACCTCTTACATCCTCTACTACGCCATATGTATCACAGCACAAAGCTAAAAAGAGAAGGTCTGCCCCCGCTCACTCTCCAAGAACTAACAAAGAACCTACATATAACGATAAACCTACTAGGGCCACATCTAGTGCTTCTTCTGCTATTCAAGCAAGAAGAAAATTAAGTAACCCAATAAAGTTGACAAGTTCAGATATAGAGCTAGTAAAAAGTAAAACTGAACTTAAACAACCCACTAATGATGATATAAGGGCATCCAAAACAAATACTGAAATATTTGATAAAAATATTTTTACTGGGGTAAGTGCACATGCGCCAGAGTCAAAAATAAGTTTATGGGAAAAAATCTTTAAACCATCAGATTACTCTGGCAAATTTCTGATCCCAATGGGAAGTAAGGAGATGAAGGAGTTTTTAGAGAGAAAAATCACTAACACAGCATTCAACTCGAAATATAGGATTTTTGTAGAAAATTTTGATAAAAACAAATGCAAACTACCAACCAATGTTAGGGGTCACTCAATCAATCAAGTGCTGCATTCATTTCCTGAATTAATAAAGAAATTAAACACTGTCTATGGGTACATTATAAAAAACGAAATCGAATTATTATTAATAAAACAAATAAATCAGGCAACAGATGAGTTCGGAGCACTAAGGGATGCTTTATTAGGTAGCCTATCGGACAACAACCAATCTTCTGAAGAGAGACGTCTGTATATTGCATCTATATTATTGAAGAGCGTCAAGTATTTTTCTCCTGAAAACTCTCATTATGTGTTAAACTTGATTGGAAACGTGAAATACAAATATGCTATCTCTCAAGGCATATATTTTGTTGCTAACGCTGCAACATTTTTAATCACGCAGTATAGAGAAGAAGTTGCGGCAGATATATCTCGCTTAGCTACTACGTATCAAGAAGTAGAGCGTGTGCTTCGAAGGTTTATAACAGAAGGTGTTTTAGAATCTCCAGACTTTACTGAATATAGACATTCTAGCGATATACAATCAATTTCATTTATATGCATGAGTGTTTGGAAAAGAACATTAGAAGATTTATATCCAGGCGAACCTCTAGATAAGGCCTTTAAAAAAATACATGGAGTCAAGGTTATAGAGCTAAGCTTAAACATGTTCATAGCTCTTTCGAGATATTTTTTAGAGCAGAGAAGTGAAAACAAAGAATTCAACTTTTACGACACAATACCTAACAAAAATAACCAAAAGCTAAATGAATCAATAATACTAGAGTTTAGTCAGCTTATGAAAAACAACTTAAGCTCTAAAAGCAATTCTACTCTTGGGAGTTTTTATGCATTTTTCGGGGTAAAATCGATGGAAAGCAGAGGCTTTCAATCTGTAACTGCTGCAACCTTTAGACATATGATAGACTTTTGTAATCGAGTAGACGAACCTATTGATGAAGAAGAACAAAAGCTATCTACATCAGGGTCAATAGAGAATGAGAGGTTAAAACAATTGTATAGAGATGTAATAGAAAAGTCTTTATCTAACCACCTCTTCATACTCCACCAATCATTCTCTCAAATTTCGTATATAGATGAAAATTCTAAACCAAAACGCTTTAAGTCAATACCATTATCTGGAGACAGATTAGAAGAGGAAAAAGCAAAGGCGGTTGAGCTCTCAAATATTATGACGAGGGCAAGCAAAGCTATAGCAAGCGGCGCAGGCCTAAAAACAATTGGACTAGAAATAAAACTAGCAACGTTTTTTAGATATATCGCTACTTCCGGAATTGCATATTTTTTAAATTCAGTAATCTTGAAAAAGGTCTGCTCTGATAAAACTATGATGCTTATGTATCTACCTGCATATAAACTAATTGATTCTCAAGTAAAAAAACTAATCGATATGTACGATCGAAAAGTACAAAAAGAGCAAGAAAAATACAATGAAAACTATAGATTATTTCACGCCAACATATTAAAATTATTTGATTCAAACTACATTAACGTAAAACTAAACAGCGCAGGTGCTTCCGCTGAGATAGAGAGCATAACTGTACACGATAGATTCAAGCTATATTCAAGAATCATGTCAGAGTCTATTGATTCTTCATTGAATTGTTGCGGTTGTGGAGTAGATGATATTGCAGAACAAGATTTTGCTGCCATATCTATGGCCACATTTAATTTATTATCTATCTTTATGGACAAAGAGGCTAAGAGAATTTATAAATTCAACATATCTAAGGAAATGATCTCGCAATTGTCTGATGCTTTAGGGTCTGGCATAAGCGACTATTTAGAAAAGAATGAAAAAACTGGTAAATACGTCTTACGAGACACTCCTCAAGCTCTATTCGATTCCCTACTCAAGATAGTAAAGCACGATATGGAAAGAATTGTTGAAAAATTCCCAGATAAATCATTAACTAAATTCAAAGCACTAGCAAATGTTGTGATCTCTATAAATAGATCTAGAGGCGCCTCTCCAGAACCTAGAAAAATTCCCAGTCATGCAGAAAAAATAAAATCTAGCTTTAGTGATTCACATAAAAGCTCTGTTTCTACTTCATATTCAACCACAGACTCTAGTTCTAGTTCAAGCGATGAAAGAGGTATATGCTAAAAGATTAGCGCTACCATTAGTGGTAGATATATTATCCCTATTATAGTTCCAGATAATACAGCAGTGGATGCCTCCTCTGGGTGCGCATGGTGCATGGTTGCAAATACCACTGTATTAATGGCAGGAGGCATAATTGATGTGAGTAACATTGCAAGGTGTATGTCTCTACCAAATAGCATAGAGTAATTAGCGTCTATGTATATTATAGCCAAAGTTATTATAGGAGCGATTATAAATCTTGATGCAAGCAATGTAGCTATAAGCTTGAGATCAAGCCTAAAGTACGGCATTGTAGACAATGAAAGTCCTAACAAGATCGTACCTAAGATCACGTATGATCCTCTAAAGTAATCAAAAAACTTATCAACATTATCTGGGATATTGATGCCTAAATGATGCACTATAAATCCAAGCGAAAATGCATACATTATAGGTATCTTTAAAACCGATATAAATGCCTTTTTCTGAGAGAACTTTGCTCTCGCAAATGTAAATGCCCCTAAAGTATAGTCATAAAACGCAAGCCCTATGTTCATGAGCATATAAACAGCTACAGTTTGCTCATCAAACAACATCATTGCAACTGGTAGACCAAAGTAACCTGTATTTGCAGTACCCGCAGCAAATGCTATAACTGCTGGCTTTGCACCAGTCTCCCATATTTTATGCCCAATATATAAAAAAGCTCTGTTCATTATAACGCTTATCACAAGCAATATAAGCGGCAAAAGCAGGTATTGTACCTCTATTTTAATGGTGTATCCTGCTTCAAAAAACACAACAGGTACAATCAAGTAAAATAGAACATTTACAGTCGATTTATTATTAACAGCAAAATATTTTCCAAGAACCCAACCAGCAAGTATCAATGCATAGAATGGATAAATTTTATTTAACAAACTAGTAAACACTTCATACATTTTGCTTATCCATTTTTCTTAATTTAGCAGCTTCCACAAGAGCCAAAAGCTCTACCTCATCTACCAGCTCTTCTAATTGATAATTGTCGCTCCTCTGCCTTTCCACACCCAGTGTTTTTGTAAGTTTTGATAACGCAGCAGTACTGGAATAATTATTTTGCGCTAAATTCCTTAACATCTCATCCATATTCCTTAGAAGAGACTCAGAGTGGTCTTCTGATCTTTTTTCCAAATCAATTTTTTCTTTGAAATTATGGATTGCAAGTAGACTTGATACGCTGTTGGTGCTTTCAATTTCAAATTCATCCTGCGTCACTTCAATTGCATCTGTAGAATCTAAAGAAAACACACTGTCAGCCGATGCTTTTCTTACACGCCTTGTACTTTGGCTTTTTGTGATTGTATTGACTCCAATAACCTGCATAAATCCGACGTATAAAATGCTAAATCGAGGTTAACAAATCACTAGCCATAAGGCAATATTTATCTGGTCTCACTATTTTTCGTGTGATATATATGACTCATTAAGCTTAATTAAAAATGTTAATATGCCAAGAATCACTATTGATGGTCAGGAATTTGAAGTAGCTGACGGTATGACAATTATTCAGGCTTGTGAAGCCAATGGTATCGAGATACCTAAGTTTTGTTATCATGAAAGACTAGCAATTGCTGGCAACTGCCGTATGTGCTTAGTTAAGGTAGAAAAAATGCCAAAACCTGTTGCAAGCTGCGGCCAACCTATCGCAGATGGTATGGTTGTTCACACAAACACTCAAGAAGTCAAAAAAATGCGCGAAGGCGTTATGGAGTTTTTACTAATAAATCACCCTCTAGATTGTCCTATCTGCGACCAAGCAGGCGAGTGCGATCTTCAGGATCAATCGATGTTGTATGGTAGAGCAGAAGGCAGATATAAAGAAAATAAGCGTTCTGTAGTAGACAAAGAAATGGGTCCACTTATAAAAACACAAATGACACGGTGCATTCACTGTACAAGATGCGTTCGATTCCTAGAAGATGTTGCAGGCACATGTGAACTTGGTGCTGTAAACAGAGGTGAGGACATGGAGATCACAACATATGTTGAGAAAGCTATTTCCTCTGAGCTCTCTGGCAACATCATTGATTTGTGCCCAGTTGGGGCGCTGACGTCGAAACCATACGCTTTCAAAGCTAGGTCTTGGGAATTAACAAAGACAGAATCTATCGATGTCTTAGATGCAGTTGGCTCTAACATACGCATAGATAGCCGTGGTAATGAGGTGATGAGGATCTTACCTCGCCTAAATGAAGATGTGAACGAGGAGTGGATATCTGATAGAACTAGATTTTCATACGATGCCTTAAAATATCAAAGGCTTGATACGCCAATGGTGAAAGTTGGTGGCAAGCTCCAGAAGTCAAGCTGGGATGAAGCACTTAATTTGATAGCAGACAAGCTTAAATCTTCTGATCCAGCAAAGATAGGGGCAATTGCCGGTGACCTTGTTGATATTGAGACAATGTTCGCTGCAAAAAAACTGCTAAATGCACTCGGTAGCAATAATCATGATTGCAGACAAGATGGTTCTTTACAGGATAATTCGGATAGATCGCTTTACACATTCAATACCACAATTGCTGGCATAGATAATGCTGATTTTTGCTTGATCATAGGCAGCAATCCAAGGCATGAGGCATCGATTCTTAATGCTCGCCTTAGAAAAGCAAGAATCAACAACAACATGAAAGTTGCTTTAGTTGGAGAGAAAGTGGATCTCACATATGATTACAAGCACCTTGGAACAAGCCCTTGGATATTAAAACAGATATCTGAAGGCTCTCACCCAATATGCACGCAGGTAGAAAAAGCAAAAAATCCTATGCTTATCATAGGTTCTGGCCCTCTAGTCGATGGTGGGCACGAAGGCATAATTTATTATGCTAAAAAAATTGCATCAAAGTATAATTTCATACATGAAGGGTGGAATGGATTCAACGTGCTTCAGCGTGTGGCATCACGTGTTGGAGGTATGGATATAGGTTTCATTTCTGATGAGAACTCCATGTCCACTCGCTCTATGTTTAGCACGCAAATGGATGTGCTATTCCTTCTTGGTGCAGATGAGCTAAACAAGCACACTCTAAACGCAAGCTCTTTTGTCGTATATATTGGGCATCATGGAGACAATGGCGCAGCACTAGCTGATGTTGTACTACCAGCTCCAGCTTACACAGAAAAAGATGGTACATACGTAAACTTAGAGGGTAGGGTGCAACAAGGATATAGAGCTGTATTACCGCTTGGAGAGGCAAAACCGGAATGGCAGACATTTGCAGATCTTGCTAGCATACTTGGGGAAAACTTAGGCTTTTCCAATCTAAAAGAGATTAGAAAGCTTATGATTTCTGACAACAAAATATTAGAAAGTCTCGATATTGTAACACCATCTACATACGTTAATGACGCCGGCAAAATGAAGGAGCTAAATACAGACACTCTGTATAACCCTATAGCAAATTATTATATGACAGATGTCATATCCAGGAACTCTAAAACAATGGCCGAGTGTACAATGGTTCATAAGAGCTCCTTTTAAGCTGGAAAACACTCCGTTATCTATATAAAGCTCAATATTTGATTGAGTTTGCGTCTCAATATGATATTATGCGGAAAATATGTGAATTTTGGAGCAGGCTTTCGATGCGAACAAATAGCAAATATGATGCGAAAATGAGGCGTCAACACCACAACCATACAGCTAAGATAGCGAGATTACGCTATCAAGATATTGACTCTTTTAAACCTATTAACCATTGGAATCCAGATGCCTCTGGTAGCATAGCCATTACTTTACTTCTACTGCTGAATTGCGCTACACTAGCAAATGCTAGACCATCCTATCACAGCATGCAACAGAGTGGCCAAAGAGCTCAAAATGTTGTTTGTCCAGCAATACATAATGGGACCAGCTCTCTTAGTACAGAGATGCCGTTTCCTATACAGGCCATTGAAGCAACAATTGAACTTTCTGCAAATAGAAATGCAGTAGCTGATTTATCAGAATGTTTTTGGGCTAATAAATATACCAAGAGAGCGGCATTAAAAAGAGGTTGCGTACAGCATGAGTTCAATAGAATGCCTGATTATGGGGACCTTAAAATATGGAAAGATTGGTACAAAAATGTAGAGTATTTTCCTTTCGGCAGAGCAAAACATATATTAATTGCAACGCTTAATCATGGTAGAAAATACGTTTCTAGTAATACAAAAATACTCATTTTAACAAGTGCATTAGAACATTACTGGTATGCTCAAGATCTGCTTAGCTATTGCGAAAAATTTTCAATTCTTAGCAATTATAAAGGAAAGCCTATAGTTGGCTTTTACCCAGAAATCTTTGGTGCGTACAAAGGCAATCATTTCCCTGTTGATCTACTTCCAACTAATATGGCACATCACATCTCCATTCATAACAAACGGATAGCTAGTAACATGAAAATGTCTTATTTAGAGATGGAATATTTCGAAAATACTTACACCACGACTGATCTTTATCAAGATAGCATAGTATTTGAAACTGATATATCAGAGTGGGCATCTCGTAAAATAGCAGGATGCGTACAAGGTGATGATGGTCCGCGCCATAGATTGCTGGTACAAGTTTCTTATTATAGGGCATATCATATTGGAGCTGATATATATCTTTTCGCACCTGGTCCAATGCCTAAGATGATAGATCTTGACACAACTGTATGTGGCAATTTTTCTGAAGTATATTCTTCTCGTTACTCTCCTAAACTTGTTTTATCAGATGATGCAAAAAGAGTAGTAACAGAAATGGGGGAAAAAGGTATTTTTAATGTATTTTCGCTTTATTTCTCTAAGTACAAAGTGTCAAACATTAATACAATTCCATCTAATGTAGCAGTTAGGCATTACTATATTCCGGATGAGCATCTGGAGCGTATATAAAATCTTTACCTTGGACTGTTAATCTCAACTGCACTTTTCGTGGCGTTTTATTGAAAATTCTGTATACTTCTTTTTTGTATATCTAAGAGATCAATAATAAAATGCAGAACAATTATAATCATTTTGAAGTAGAGCAAAAAAGACAGGATTTATGGGCAAAATCCAAGGTTTATGAATGGAATCAGGATGAGCCTCGTGATCATAATTTCGTTATCGATACCCCACCTCCAACAGTCTCTGGCTTGCTTCATATGGGTCATATTTTTAGCTATACCCAGACAGATTTTATTGCACGCTTTATGAGAATGATCGGCAAAAACGTTTTTTATCCTATAGGTTTCGACGATAACGGGCTTGCAACAGAGAGACTTGTTGAGAAGCTGCGCGATATCAAAGCGGGGCAAATGCATCGAGATGAGTTCAAAAAAATATGCAATGAGGTTGTTTCAGATGCTGAGGAAGAATTTAGAGCACTGTTCAGGTCCATAGCACTAAGTGTCGACTGGAGGCAAGAATACAGAACTGTGAGCAACGATACCACGCGTATTTCGCAGATGTCTTTCTTAGATCTAGTAAAAAAAGGATATGCAGAGAGGCGCCTAGGTCCAACATTTTGGGATCCTGTTGATAGAACAGCGATTGCGCAAGCAGAAATAGAAGATAAAGAAAAAGCAGGCATTATGAACGATATCATCTTCAAATGCGAAGATGGATCTGAGCTTAAGATTGCAACAACAAGGCCAGAGCTGATACCTGCATGTATTGCTATGTTCTATCATCCTGATGATGCACGCTACACAGGGCTATCTGGAAAAAATGCGATCACACCTATTTATGGCAAAAAAATCCCCATACTTCCTGATGAAGATGTGGATATGGAAAAAGGCACGGGACTTGTGATGTGCTGCACATTCGGTGATATCCAAGACGTTACATGGTGGAACAGACATAAGCTTCAGGCAATTCAATCTATAGACATAGATGGCAAGATGACGAATGCAGGTCATTTAGATGGATTATATGTAAAAGAAGCGCGTGCAAAAATCATCGAACAGTTAAAGCAACAAGAGTTGCTCACGGCACAAACTGAGATTAAACAAATGGTGAAATGCGCAGAAAGATCAGGTGCACCTCTTGAGATTATCCCAACATACCAGTGGTACATCAAGATACTAGACAAAAAAGAAGAGCTGCTTGCCAAGGGAAGGCAGTGCGCTTGGCACCCAGATTATATGAGGGTTAGATTTGAAAACTGGGTAATTGGGTTAAACCAAGACTGGTGTATTTCAAGGCAAAGATATTTCGGCGTTCCATTCCCTGTTTGGTATTCAAAACGCCCAGGAGAAGAAGGTAAAGTGCTTTTTGCAGATACTGCAGACCTACCTTTAGATCCTACCTTAGTTGCACCACGTGGATACTCTATTGATGAAGTTACAGCAGAGACTGATGTTATGGACACATGGGCTACAAGCTCTCTTACGCCTCAAATCAATGCGCATGGCATATCGCCAGATTTTGCTGTTGACGAGGATAGATTTAAAAAGCTATACCCTGCAGACTTACGCCCTCAGGCGCATGAAATCATTAGGACATGGGCATTTTATACAATTACTAAGTCTTTATTGCATAACAACTCTATTCCTTGGAAATCTTTGATGATAAGCGGTTGGTGCTTAGCTGCTGACAAAACTAAGATGAGTAAATCTAAAGGCAACGTTGTGACTCCAAAAGCGCTAATTATAGAAAAGGGTGCTGATATAGTAAGATATTGGGCTTCCCACTCTAAGCTTGGTGTAGATATTGCATACTCTGAAGAGCTATTTAAAATTGGTAATAAGCTAATAAACAAGATCTGGAATGCATCGAAATTTATCTCTATACATTTTGGTGAGATAGAAGGGGCGCCCTCTACTGCAGCCGCAGATGTAAAATCTGGCATAGTCAATGCTGACTTGGATTTATGGATCTTATCTGCACTTGGGAAGGTTCTAGATTCTGCAACAAAGAGCTTTCATGAATATGAATACTGTGATGCACGAGTTACTATAGAGAATTTCTTCTGGAACGATTTATGTGACAACTATCTGGAGCTTATTAAGGTGCGTGTATATGATACAAGCCTTGAGAATAAAGCGCTTAGACAAAGTGCTATATACACATTGCACCATGTGTTTAAAACACTGTACAAGCTTTTTGCACCGTTCATTCCTCATGTTGTAGATGAGTTAAACTCTAACCTTTTCGGCGAAGAAAATGTTCATGCACGTGGATCGTGGCCAAAACTTGAGGATTGTTATATGGATGAAAAGCAACTCGCAACTGGTGAGGCTGTAAAAGTTGCTCTAGAAGCCGTGAGAAAGCATAAGTCGCTTAATCAACTTTCTCTTCGTGCTGAGCTTGAAACATTCGAATACGATGTGTCTAACATCAGAGAGTCAGCTTTGCAAGATCTGATGAATGCTGCAAACGTGAAGAAATTTGTTTGAATATGGTAATTTATAAAAACAGAGAAGCATAGATTCTCTGTTCTTGTAATAATGTGACTTTTTGTATGATTTTTTTATATAAAGCGTCCATCACCTTCTGGTGAAGCATCATCTCTTTCCAATTTTTTCAAAAATTTATCCCACTTTTTTTCTTTTAATTGTTCTTTCTTACTGCCCTGCATTAATGACTTATCATCTAAAGTGATATTTTCTTGTATATGCTGTACTTCTTCAGGCTGTATGTCATTGTTAAGCGAATTCTGTTTTAGTTGGCCAACTACTTCTGGTACAATTCTATCTGCAATCCTAGATGCTATCTTCTCTGCAGCAACTTCATCTTGCTCCCTACCTTGTAACCAAGCCTTAATTGGTATTATTACATTAATTTCCATAAAATACAGAAACTGACCTTGTAATTTTTCCATATCTTGTTTATCTAGATTCATACTCGCAATTGAATTTTTTAGTAATTTTGTTGTATTACCCAAATCAGCATTATAATCATTTCCTAAATCTCGTATTATCGCATTTTTAAAATCACTCATAATACTCTCGAGTTCGTTACACCCACGTATAGCATTCTTGAACTCTTGAATAGATTCAATATTATTACCCAATATTCTAAATACAGATCTTAACTGATCCCTTGATAGATCTTTGTAGAATGTAGATGCAACAGCTATAAGCTTATTATAGCCAACACCAGCAGATTTTTGAAGCACCTTATCCATATTTATTTGCTTAATAGACATCATATTTTTAATAGCTTTGAAATCATTGGTCTCTATATAAGAAACTACTAGTTCTTCTATAATCTTATCCGGTTCATCGGAGTATATTTCAATTTCTTGAACATTTGAAACATTTGCCTTCAAAGCGCTAATCACACCTGGAACAACAGCATCTGCTAATCTTGAAAGAATCTTTTCAGCTGCCACTTCATCTACTTTTTTACCTTGTAACCATGCTTTAACTGGAATCAAAACTTTTATTTCAAAAAAGTTTAAGAATACTCCCTGAAACCCCATTATGCTTTGTATATCAACTTTCATTTTGAGAATTGCATTTTTTAAAACTTCCGATGTATCGCTGAAATTAGAATTATAGTCAAACCCAAGCTCTTGTATTATAGATCCTCTGAATTGATCCATCAACTTTTCCAAATCATCTACATCTTTTATTTGAGCATTGAATTCTGTAACTGCATTGATATTAGCTAATAATCGAGATACATACTCTAACTTATCTTTAGACATGCGCTTACGGAACGTAGAAGCTAAAGCAGCGAGCTTACCTCCACCCAGTGCAACCCATACTTTGTTTATAAGCGTTTCAATATCTATCTGACCGCTAGACAGCATAGAGTTAATAGCTTTAAAATCATTTCTTTCTACGTATGATACAGCTAAATCTGCTATCCTCTTGTCTTCTCGAGTAATCATAAAAAACTCAATATCAATTGTCATTAAATGATATGGTCGCACAAAATAATTAATAAATTATTAACGGTAAAACTAGCAAATCCAAGACTTTATTTTAAGCATATCCTGCCACATAAGCTTTTTCTTACCAGGTTGCCTTAGCAAATATGATGGATGGAAAATCACAAAAGTTTGTATTTTTTCATCTAAATACATATTTTCATAAAAATAATGGTTATTTCGCAAATCATGCATAGAAACATTGCTAGATAACAAAGACTCAACAGCAGTACTACCTACCAAAACTATCAGCTTTGGCTTGATCAGCGCTATCTGCTTCTCAACAAAAGGTCGACAGATCTCTATCTCCTCAGCAGTGGGCCTTCTATTACCAGGAGGTCGCCAAAACACTGTGTTAGTGATGTAGGTATCCTCTCGCTTTAGACAAATGGAAGGCAAGATAATATTTAGCAACTTTCCGCTTTGGCCGCAGAATGGTATTCCTTGCTCGTCCTCATTTGCACCTGGCGCCTCACCTATAAACATCACAGGGGATTTTGGATTACCATCTGCAAATACTGTGCGCTTTGCTGTGCGCTTCAGTGCACATCCATCAAACTCTTCTACAACTTTACGTAGCTCATCTAAAGATTTAGCCTTCTCTGCCAGCACCCTTGATGGAGAATTCGTAATTTTTTGCGATACAAAAATTGATTTTGCAGCATCTGAAACATTCGTAGTATGCTTTGCCTCTGGGAAAGAATACAGCTCATCTGAAGGCGTACCATTTGCAACATCCTGAGCTGCATTTTGTGCTTCAAAAAAAGTGTCATGACCCATTTCGTGAAAAAATCTTATATATTCTTTAAGAGAACTCATGTAGTTTAATATAAATGCTATTGACTTAATTGCTGGTAGATAGTATAAGTTCAGATCACAAAAAGACAAATAATATATTTTTATGGCAACAAAAAGAACATATCAGCCTAGTAAATTGGTAAGAAAACGTAGACACGGATTCAGAGCTAGAATGGCAACTGAAGGCGGTAGAAAAGTGTTGTCTAACAGACGCGCTAAAGGCAGAAAAGTTTTGTGTGCTTAAAGTTGATTTGTGGTTAAGGTAAACACAGTCAAAAACGCAAAAGTTTTCTCTAACGTTTTAAAAAAAGGGTGCAAAGTAGTTTGCCCTTTTTTTGTTTTGTACTATTTAGAAAAAATAGAAATCTCTTCAGGATCCTCTTTAGGAGTGATTGCATCTAAAAAGATATTTAAAAAAGCCACATCACGAAATAAGGCTAAACGTCTGCTTCGTGAAGTAGCTAGGACATCTCTTACCCGCGAAAATGTAGATATCGTAATGGTTGCACGTAATAAAATACTACATTCAGATTTTGCTCAAATGCAGGATGAATTCTCAAAGTCATGTATAAGTGCGTCTAAAGATTGTACTTTAGATCTGTAGCATTACATACCAGCTTTATTAGAAAACGATAGCATATCTGTAAGATGCTCTTGATAGTATCCCAAAAACCATAACATACCTGACCCAATCGCAATAAAAAATACAAACAAGTGAGCCAGAATTTGAGCTGGTAGCATTATGAAAAATACCTGCATTTGTGGCATAATCCTAGATAAAACTCCAAAAGCTATATTGATAGCTATCCCTACAACTATATATGGCGCTGCAAGCTGCACCCCGATATTAAATGCATCTGAACATGCTCTAAGCCCAGCTTCTATAAAACTACCAGAGTTGCTAAAAAATGAACCAATCGGGAATGCATCATAACTTTGGTTAATCACTTCTATAAGCTTTAAATGACCATCCGCTATCATAAACAATACTAAAAATGTCATGCTCAGTAGACTCCCAAAAATACTTCCCTGAGACCCTTGTGATGGATCAAAGATCATACCCATAGATAAACCTGATTGCAGAGAGAAGGTCATACCAAGCACGTGCATCGCTGAAAGAAGTGCTCTTACAATAACTCCGAAGCTTATGCCTATAAAAATTTCCTGAAAAATCAGCAAGAAAAACTGCAATGTGCTTTTAGGATATAGAGGAATATTATTAAATATGGTTAAGGCAACTACATAACTAAACATCACGCCAAACAACAATCTAATTCTTTGTGATATGTTCATCTCACCCACAGGAGGTAAAAAAATACAAAAAGTTCCTATCCTACAGAAAATGATTAGAATAGAGTACATATATTGGTCTAAGAATGAGAATGTCATTTCTGATTCATTTCCATCATTTTTTCTTTTGCTTTTATTAATCGCAATGTGCGGGCAAACGCATAAACAATAGACATCATAAAGCCTTCTGCTCCCAAAAATATCTGCTTATTACCTATGTAGCACTTAAAAAATGTCCAAAATGGCTCTACTGCTATACGTAATATACTAGCCTTTTTCCCTCGCGCTATCATGTCTTCTGCTTGTGCAGATGTGTAAAAATTTATCTTATCCACAGCATGTGTAAAAGAACGGAAGCACCTATGTATTATTTTACCTTTTAATGCATCTACTAACCCTTCTTTTACAACCACAGAATCATGAACTGGGCTATCTTTAAAGCCCGCCTTTGTTTTGTTATAAAGCCTTATTACATCAACTTCAGGACCCGGTGTGTTAGGAGAAAACTCACTAAATCTAGGTTTAAACTTCACTGTTAGATAGTATGCTGATTTCTTCAAGTATTTTTTGCTTTGAAATAAAGCTATTATGTTATCTTTAAGCTGTTCTGATATCTCCTCATCAGCATCTAAATTTAGTAACCATTCATTCTTGCATACAGACTCTCCAAACACTTTTTGAGGACCGTATCCTGTCCATTTATTATATATAACATCTGTAGCCCCACTTTTTTTTGCAACCTCTACTGTATTATCTGTACTACCACTATCTATTAGTACTACTTCATCAACCCAGCTTTTTACGCTATTAATAGTGTAACTAATACGATCTTCTTCATTTTTTGATATAATAAAGACAGAAATAGGCAACTTGTTTAATAAATTTTTTCTGTTTTTTTTCATTTTTTAGTGTATAGATTGCTTTAGACTAACAGGTATTTTGTATCATGCTTTATTTAGTACGCAAGTTGAATGAATCCATTATCATAGATAATGATGTAGAAATTAAAGTGGTTGAGATAAAAAAGAACTCAGTGAAATTAGGGGTGACTTTTCCTAACACTACTACTGTCCTTAGGAAAGAAATTCATGAGCGCATAATGCAGGAAAATCTTCAAGCTATTAACTCTTTTAAAGATATTGAGTCAGAGTGATAAGCATAAGATTCTCTAAAACTAGCTGTAACAATGTAATGTATAATATAGACACCTGTGAGGTCTCGTAGTGCAAGGAGTGTGGCAGGCACAGCAATTGTTTGCTGCAATATAGCAAAATAATTGCACAATGAGACATAGATTTAAAAAATTTTGTAGCAAATCTATCTATATGATCCATTGCAACATTCTCATTTCTGCTAATTATCACAAACCTGCATCACTACTCTCTTGAGACTCTTAGTTAATCTTTGTGCTTAGATAGATCTGTATAATATGGTTTTGGCTATACCTAAGAGTATCTACGCTTTATACCTGATGCTGTTAGTAAATTGGCAGCTTCGTACATAGGGAGGCCTATCACATTAGTGTGCTCACCATTCATAGATTTGACAAATGATCCAGCAATACCTTCAATAGTATAACCGCCTGCCATCCCTTCCCACTCATTGGAGTCAACAAAATAATTAATCTCTTCCTCTGTAAGGCGCTTGAAAGTCACAGTGGTCGCAGCTGTTTTTAGCATAACCTTAGCATCAAAAACAACACATACACTGGATATAACCTTATGCCTTCTACCAGAAAGCATCGTGATCATATTGCGGGCATCATCTGGATCTTCTGGTTTTAAAATTATCTTTCTACCTGCTGTAACTAATGTGTCCCCTGAAAGCACAACGGCATCTGGGTTGCTTTCCGCAATTTTCATTGCTTTATCTCTCGTTACCCTTTTTGAATACTCTATGGGCAACTCTTTTGGATACACAGATTCGTCAACATCAGGCGATATTATCTCATCCACGCTAAACCCAGCAGCATTCAATAAGCTAATACGTCTCGGAGAGCTTGATGCTAGGATGAATTTCTTCATCATGATTATTCAACTGGAGTGTCTTGCTTAGGAGCTGTCTCAGTTTGCTGAGGATGACCCACTTTATGCCTATGTGTAACGCGACCTTTAGAAAGATCGTAAGGTGTCATTTCCACTGTTACATCATCACCAACCAGGACTCTGATTCTATTCTTTCTCATTTTGCCAGATGTATAAGCAATGATCTGATGACCATTTTCTAACTCAATTCTAAAAGTTGCGTTAGGTAAAAGTTCTAGAACCTTACCTCTAAACTCTATTAATTCTTCTTTAGCCATTAAATATTATTGCGACATTTCGATTATGAATACACATTTTACGTCAAAAAACTTTTAATTCAATCATTAAAACATCAGCTAAAACTTATAGGGTCTACATCTACCCTAATACTGATAGATTTTGGCATCTCAACACTTGCAATCCAGCGCTTTATCATAGACTGAATATTGATCTTACGATCACTGATAATGACAAACCGGTATCTATATTCATTCTTCAATATAAAGATCGGGGCTGGCACTGGGCCTAAGACCTTAATTTTATCATCAGTATTAGGTGCGATTTTAGCCAAATGGTTTAAATGCCTAATTAACTCAATTTCATTACGCGAGAAAAAATGGATAAGAACCAACCTGCTGTAAGGAGGCATATTGGCAGCTTCTCTGCTATACAGCTCGTTCTCCACAAACTCGTCGTAATTTTGATGTTCTAAGCTCTGAATCAGTGGAGATAGAGGATTCTCAGTCTGGATAACAACAATGCCTTTATCAGATTCTCTACCTGCTCGGCCAGACACCTGCTGCAACACTTGATAAGTTCTCTCATAAGCCCTTATATCACCTGCCATCAATGCAGAGTCTGCCTCTAAAATGCCAACTAAATCAAGCTTTGGAAAGTGAAGCCCCTTGCCGACAAGCTGAGTACCTATTAGCACATCTACCTCGTGATTAGAGATTTTCTCCATAATCTCAGATATTTTTGACTCAGTTGATGTATTATCACTCGATATTATCTGAACCCTAGCCTCTGGCAAAAATGACTCAACTTCCTCAGCGATCTTTTCTACACCAACACCATACGACACAAATTTTTCAGTATTCGCACAATTGCTGCAAGGCTTGGATTTATTTTGCGAGTAGCTACAGTGGTGACACCTGAGTGCACGCTCATGCTTATGCTCAACTAAATTAAAGTCGCAATTAGGACATGTAACCTTTTGTTTGCACTCTTTACACAGCGTGACAGGCACATAACCTCTGCGGTTCAGATATAAAAGTGATTGCTTGCTTTCCTTAAAATTACGTATTAATTCATCCCGCAATTGCGGCGAGATCACACCTTCCTTTTTAGAAAGCTCCGATACATCTACAACCTTAATCTGAGGCAATACAGAGTCTCCGAAGCGTGATGCTAGAAAAAACCTTTCATATTTTCCATTCTTAATATTATATTCTGTCTCAATAGACGGTGTTGCAGAGCATAATATAGCGGGGACTTTCTCTATATTACACCTGAGCACCGCCATATCGCGTGCATTGTAACAACCACCATCTTCTTGTTTCAGAGAGTTATCGTGCTCTTCATCTATTATCACAAGACCTAAATTTTTATATGGCAGAAATAGAGCGCTTCTTGCACCTACCACAAGATTAGCATCTCCATTTATCACATCTGCCCAATATTTGGTTTTTTTTGCCTCAGTTAAACCAGAATGCCACTCGTGTATAAAATGCGAGATACGTTTTTTAAAGCGCTCCTTCATCTGTATAGAAAGTAGTATTTCCGGCAGAATGATTAGTGCTTGCTTTCCCTGCGCAATCACATCCTCAATCAGCTTTAGGTATACCTCTGTTTTGCCTGAGCCTGTAACACCTTGCAACACATTTACAGAAAAACCAGAGCCAAGCTTAGCTTTGATTGATTTATAAACAGTAGATTGTGCATCATTGAGGTCTACACTTGCTGCATTAATATTCGCGTTATTCTTGATTTCACGGCGTTTCACGTCTTTAAAAACACCTTTCCCAGAAAGCATCATCTTAAGCACCATACCGTAGGGCATTATGTTATAGCTCGCAACAGCTTGGACAAAATCAATTTGAGACTTAGTGAGGCCGTATTCAGTGACTTCTTCTATATCTTTAATCTTATCAGAGTCAGTTTGGTTTGATTGTTCAAGGACCACACCATGAATTTTCTTGCCTCTAAAATCTACACGAACTATTTTGCCAATTAAATCATTGTTACTTTGTGTTCTATATGTAAATCCTTTATCAAACGGCAAGGGCAATAACACATCAAACAACATCTAGATTTGCCCCAGCGTTTTGATCTTAGCCTTTGGATGTATCTCGTTTTGTGAAATAACAGAAAGCCCACTTTTAAAACGCTCTACAATCGATCTTACATAAGGGCGCAGTTTTGATGATGTGAGCAATATAGGACTTTCGCCTTTCAGCATAATTTTTTCATACTCTTGGTTCACACTGCGTACAAATTCTTCTAGCTGAGAAGGCGCAAGTGAAAGGTGCCTATCGTCATCCTTGCCAACCAAGCTCTCAAGTAAAGTCTGTTCCCACTTTCCAGAAAGCACAATAAGAGGTATGTAACCATTATTATTTTGATATTGATTGCAAATTTGCATCGCGAGCCTAGTTCTTACATGCTCTATCACTGTAAGCACATGCATATTTGTTGTTGCAACTTCTGACACTGCCTCAACAATTGCAGATAGATCACGTATAGAAATTCCCTCAGCAAGCAGACCTTGCAGCACTCTTTGAAAGCCTGTGATAGTCATATTTGTTGGGATAAAGTCTGATACAAGCTTCTTATGCTCAGGTGATAGTGTATCTATAAGCTTTTGTGTCTCGCTTACAGAAAGCAGCATGTTAATGTTTTCTTTTATAATTTCGGTAAGGTGGGTTGTGATAACAGTGGGTGGATCTACAACTGTGTAGCCCTTAAATGTTGCTGTCTCTTTAAACTGCTCATCTATCCATTTTGCTGGCAACCCAAATGCTGGCTCTTTTGTATCATCACCCTGTATATCAATCGATTTTCCCTGGGGCTCCATCACCAAAAATTTGTTTGGCTCAATATCGCCTGAAGCACATTCTATGTCTTTAACTTTTATCACATATTGCTTCGATCCAAGCTGTAGGTTATCTTGTATGCGGACAGAGGGCATAACAAACCCTAGCTCTTTTGCTATCTGCTTACGTAGCGCTTTTATCTGATCTGTGAGCTTATGACCCTTTTGATAGTTGATCAAAGGAAGCAACTCATACCCCAACTCGAGGCGCAAGAAATCTATCTGCATTAGCTCACTTATCACTTCCTCTTGGCTTTTTTGCTGCTGCGCCCCATCTGATTGACTAGCAATTCCATCTGTCATCTCAGACTTCTTGCCCCTGCTGTAGTGCAGTCCATAAGCAAGACCACCAGTAAGTGCAGCAGTAGTCAAAAATGGCAACATGGGTATCATAGGCATTAGCGACATAAACACCAGCAACCCACTCGTGATTCCAATCGCCTGTGGGAATGTACCGAGTTGTTCCAAAATAGCCTTTTCTGCAGACCCCTTGACACCAGACTTTGTAACCAACAAGCCGGCACTGATAGATACGATTAAAGCTGGCACTTGTGTCACTAAGCCATCACCTATTGTAAGAAGAGAATATGTCTTAATAGCTTGATCAAATGACATTCCAGATTGAGCAACACCAATTACAATACCAGCTATAAAGTTTATAAATATTATGATTAATCCAGCGATCGCATCGCCTCTTACGAATTTATTCGCACCATCCATAGATCCATAAAATGTACTCTCATCTTCTAGCTCTTTTCTGCGTGTTCTCGCAGTCCCTTCATCAATCAAGCCAGCAGAAAGATCTGCATCAATTGCCATTTGTTTACCAGGCATCGCATCCAAGCTAAAACGTGCGGCAACTTCTGCGATACGACCAGAACCCTTGGTGATGACGACAAAGTTTATGATTGTAAGTATACCAAACACTATTATTCCTATCACAACAGAGCTCTGCATCACAAAAAGGCCAAATGCTTCTATCACATGGCCAGCTGCGAATGTTCCCAAGTGCCCATCTGTTAATATAAGCCTTGTAGAAGAGATATTGAGGGCGAGCCGTAGCATTGTTACTATCAAAAGAAGAGAAGGAAATGAGCTAAAATCAAGAGATTTGTCTACAAACAACACTGTCATCAAGATCATAACGGATATCGTAAGCGATAGGCTTAGCAAAACATCCATCAGCCAGCTCGGTATCGGGAATATCAGTATAGCTATAATACCTAGCACTGCAGATGCAAACAAGACATCAAGATGCTTCTTGTAGTCCTGCTGGAAAAACGCGCCAACGTTTTGCCCTTTAAAGGACAGCTCAATGTTGCCTATTCGCATCGTTAATTATTGTATTAATATTCCTGAATAATCTACCAAACAAAATTGTAAAAAGCTAACATCAAATTCGCTCTTTATTTTCACTACACACTTATTTTCTCTACTTCATCTCTAGCCAAAGCAGATCCTAGTTTCTCGTATGACATCTCTAAATTGTCGGATTCGTTAGGGCTTTGCTTTAGCACTTCCTCTATTTTTCCAAAGTGCTCTATCGCTAAATCAGTCTCTAGATCTGTGCCTTTTTTATAAGCACCTATTTTAATCAAATCTACCATTTCATCATATAAAGCTAGGTGCTTTTTAGCAGTGTTTACAATCTGATTTTCGGCATCTGTATTACACATAGGCATCATACGCGAGATGCTTTTTAGAATGTCAATTGCAGGGAATCTATTGCGTGCAGCTATCTCACGACTCAACACGATATGACCATCTAAAATAGATCTTATCGCATCTGCAACAGGCTCATTCGTGTCATCCCCTTCAACTAGCACAGAAAAAAGCCCTGTAATGCTTCCCTGCTCGTCATTACCCATACCTGCTCTCTCTAAAAGCTTAGGTAGCTCTGAGAACACGCTCGGTGTATATCCTTTGGTAGTGGAAGGTTCACCAACCGCAAGCCCTATCTCTCTTTGAGCCATTGCAAATCGTGTGACGCTATCCATCATGGTAATTACGTCCAAGCCCTGATCTCTAAAATATTCTGAAACAGAGAGAGTAAGATATGCAGCTCGCTTCCTTGCAAGCGCTGACTCATCTGATGTTGCGACTATAATGACAGCATTTGCAAGACCCTCTTCGCCCAAATAATCTTCTATAAATTCTTGGACCTCACGTCCCCTTTCCCCTATCAAACCTATCACCTTAATATCGGTCTTCGCATATTTGGTAAACATCGAAAGAAGCATCGATTTACCAACTCCAGAACCTGCAAATATACCGAGCCTTTGACCTTTGCAACATGTAACGAATGTGTTTACAGCACGCACTCCCATATCAAGCTTATCCTTAACTCGCATCCGTTCGTGGGCTTTTACGGGTGCTGCCTTTATATTATATGGCATGCTACCATACTGCAAATCGCCCTTCTTATCTACAGGCTCTGCAAAACAGTTGATAACACGGCCTTTCCAAGCCATTGAAGGGAAGACATTCTGCTCTATAGAATTGAGTAGAATCTCACATCCTATGCCGATTCCTGTTGTGTCTCCATATGCTAAAAGCAGTGTTTCGTTTTCCTCAAAGCCTACAACCTCTGCTTCTACAGATTCCCCTGAACGCAATGTTAAAGAGCAGATAGAACCAATGCTTGCAAAAAGATTTAAGCCTTTTGCCTTTATTAGCAAACCTTTTACTCCACTTACTGAGCCAGTAATGCTATAATCATTCGAGTTGTTTATGCGATGTATCAAAGATTCTAATTCTGAAAACACTTAAGCATAACCTGAAAAATATTTTTAATAAATGTAACATGGATTTTAAAAAAGTAACTGTATTAGTTGATGATTCGGATATAAGACTTGATCGCTGGTTCAAAAGGCATCATCAACATGTGGCATTCACACAGATTGTGAAAATGGCTAGAAAAAAATTAATCAAAATCAATGGCAAGCGCTGTGAAGCTTCAACGCGCGTTATGGAAGGTGATGTAATATCATTTCCAGAGTTTGAAACTTTTTCTGAAGTAGGTAAACAAGAGCACAAAGATAAGATATCGAAGCAAAATAGGGAATTAATCACAAATGCAGTAATGTATAAGGATGATGACATAATAGTGCTTAACAAGCCCTCAGGACTTGCTGTACAGGGTGGTACAAAAATAGCTACAAGCGTTGATGACCTAGCAGAGTGCATAAAATTTGAATATGATGATAAGCCCAAACTTGTACACCGAATCGATAAAGAAACATCCGGCCTTTTAATCATGGCACGTAAAACGGTTGTAGCAGCTCAACTTGCTCAGCTGTTTCGGACGCGGCACATCACTAAGAAATATTTAGCGTTGATCCGTGGCGTACCAAAAGATCTAGAAGGCAAAATCGTTTCAAAGATCTCAAAAGTAAAGATAGGCAAATTTGAGCGTATGGTGGAAAACGAAGAAGGTAAAACTGCTATCACACATTACAAGGTGATAGATAGCGCAGCTAAAGAATACGCACTTTTAGAATTAGATATTATAACTGGTAAAACACACCAGATCAGAGCTCAGCTTGCTGAAATGGGCACACCGATTGTTGGCGATGATAAGTATGGCTCTCGTACTCAATCTATAGGCATCCTTGACAAAAAATTGTATTTGCATGCTTACAAGATGGATTTTGGTCTAAACAAGAAAAAATATGAATTAGAGGCGGATTTGCCATCATATTTTGAAGATGCATTGAATACTTTAGCGTTAAGTGTTAAATAGTATTAGCATATAAATTATACTGCGTACTTATAATGACAAAAGTTACTGCAATTTACCCTGGCACATTTGACCCCATCACTAAGGGACATTTGGATATAATAAAGAGAGCTAGCAAATTATTCGACAGGTTGATAGTAGCAATCGCCGATGATACTCCTAAGTTCCCTATTTTCTCACTTGAAGAGCGTTTACAAATGACAAAAGACGAGCTAGCTGCAAACATATTCAACGCAAACATAGAGGTTATGAAGTTCTCTGGCTTGCTAGTAGATTTTGCAAAGCAGCAAGGATCATTTGTGATTGTAAGAGGGTTGCGTGCTGCATCAGACTTTGAGTACGAATTTCAGATGTCATACATGAACCATAAAATAGCCCCAGATATACAGACAATCTTCGTGCCAGCAAACGAAAATGGGCACTTCATATCATCTCGTTTTGTGAAGGAGTTAGCACGTTTAGGTAGTAAAGTTGAAGGGTTTGTATCACCAACTATAGCAGGGAAATTATATGCGCATTTTAAGAATAATTAGCTTGTTGATTTTATCGTTTAGCATTGCCTATGGGGCATTTGCAAAAGAATCTGGATCATCTACAGGACGATCCATTCCTAGATTTATAATACTAAAATCAAACGAGACAAACTTACGAAAAGGACCTAATGTCCGCTTTCCAATTGTACAGACATATAAGCGTAAAGGCTATCCTATGGAGGTTATAGCTGAGTTTGAAAACTGGCGTAAATTACGTGATCGTGATGGGATGGAAGGTTGGGTTCATGAAAATCTTATAACAGGTACCAGAAATGCTGTTATTAGTGATAATAAATATAAAAGCACATCGCTGACTTATAAAATAAATGACAAAGAACTCATTCTATTTAGGTATCCTGATGAAACTTCATATCCAATAAGCAGAGTTGAGTTTGGGTCAATAGGCAAATTAAAAAAATGTCAAAAAGAATGGTGCAAAATAAAATTCAATGAAGTGACTGCATGGGCACTAAAGTCTAATTTGTGGGGTGTATATTCTGACGAAATTATCGATTAGCGAATAATTTATTAAACAATGCTGATTTAAAAACGTTGAGAATAATGAAGATTTTTGGTAGAAAGTCTCATTCTAATAATTTAATGAGAAACATGAGAAAAAATTTATTAAGATTCTTAGTTGTACTCGCGCTTATATATGTCGCAGTTTCAGCAACAATTTACTTTAAACAACGTTCTTTATTATACTTTCCAGATAAAGACATAAAAGAAATCAGCTCTTACAGTCTTGGTGACACTCAAGACTTGATGATAAAAAGCAAAGATGGCACAGAAATTCAGATTTGGTATAAAAAGGCAGAACCTAATAAGCCTATGGCTCTTTATTTCCATGGTAACTCATATAATTTAGGAAAAAGATCAGAAAAATTCAGAGAACTAATCGACCTTGGATACGGATTTGTTGCCCCTTCTTATCATGGATTTGGCAAGAGTGATGGGAATCCATCTAAAGAAGCTATTTTAGGTGATGCTCGGACTGCGATAAAATTCCTCGAAGATCAGGGATACAAGACAGAAGATACAGTGGTAATAGGTGAGTCTTTAGGTTCGGGCGTTGCTGTGCAAATGGCAACTGAGTATAAATTCAGGGAAGTATTTTTAATCACACCTTACACATCAATTGCTGATAGAGCACAACAAATATACTGGTATTTACCGGTGCAATACCTCGTTAAAGACAACTTCATCAACTCTGATAAAATTGCAAAAATCAATGCGCCTCTTCTTATGGTCCATGGTACAAAGGATGATGTTATTCCTCACTCGCATGCAGAGGCTTTATTTGCTATTGCAGAAGAACCAAAAAAACTTATTATATATGATGGTAAGGGTCATTCGAACCTTGATAACAGAGAGATATTCACAGAGATGACAAAGTTTTTATCAAATGGCTCAAAAGTTGAGAATGGCGAACAAAAATAATAAATCGACAGATGTTTTAATTATAGGAGCAGGCCCAAGTGGCCTGTTTTCTATTTTCCAGCTAGGCATGCTAGGCATTAAGTGTGTTGTAATAGACTCTTTGGATTCAATAGGGGGCCAATGCTCTGCTCTTTATCCAGAGAAGCCGATTTATGACATACCAGCGTATCCAATAGTATCAGCTCAGTCGCTTATCGATAACTTACTAGAGCAGGCCTCTCCTTTTAATCCAGAGTTCATATTATCAGATACTGTGGTAGACATTACAAAAGAGAATGCAATATTTAAAGCAGTCACAAAAGCTGGTATTACTGTATTTTCAAAAGCTGTTATCATATCAACTGGTGGTGGTGCATTTGGCCCTAACAGACCTCCTCTTGAAGGGATAGAAAATTTTGAAGGCTCGTCTGTATTTTACTCTGTAACAGATAAGTTGAAATTCAAAGGCGCAAATGTAGCGATAGCAGGAGGCGGGGATTCTGCAGCAGATTGGGCTGTTGAGCTCTCAAATTTTGCTAACAAAATCTATGTAGTGCACAGAAGAGATAAATTTAGAGCAGCAGACTCTACAATAGAAAAAATGCGCATGTTAGTAAATTCTGGAAAGATAGAGCTTGTTGTGCCATATCAACTTTCTGCCCTAAATGGAGATGCAGCATATCTCAAGTCTATAGAAGTATCAGATTTGAATAATAATAAAAAGGTTTTAGATGTAGATTATCTATTGCCATTCTTTGGATTAAAAACAGAAGTTGGGCCAATGGTAAATTGGGATTTGAAATTGGATGATAATCGTGTTTTAGTTGATACAGTGTCTATGCAAACAAGCAGAGAGGGTATTTTTGCGGTCGGTGATATTGCATCATATAATTGTAAGCTTAAGCTTATTCTCACAGGATTTGCAGAGGCAGCACTTGCAGCTCATAACATATATAAAATCATCTTTCCTGAAAAAGCGCTACACTTCGAGTATTCTACTACTAAAGGTCTGCCTTCTTAGCATAGCACTAATACAACTGACAGATAACTGCTATGCATACGAGCTCCGGCATAGCTATGCTATTTTTTCTGAGCCAAAATATTCTAAAGATTTTAAGCATTTTGATTATGTAAATCCTGATGCACCCAAGGGTGGGTCGTTCGTGAAAGGTCATGTTGGTGCAATGGACAGCCTCAACGCATATACGCTCAAAGGCAATAAGGCCCCTGGGCTTGAGTACATTTATGATACGCTACTTGTCTCATCATTTGACGAGTTGAGTTCTTTTTATCCACTACTTGCAGAGAGTTTTTATGTCAGCCCTAAGAATGATTGGGTAGTATTCAATATCAGAAAAGAAGCTCGCTGGCATGACGATACACCTATAACAAGTGAAGATGTTGCTTTTTCAGTAAACATCTTACGTGAAAAAGGTAGCCCTACATATCAGATAATGCTTAAAGAAGTTGGCGCTGTTGATATACTAGACGAGCACACCGTTAAAATCCATATGCTCAACACAAGAGACCCTGCACTCATTGCAGTTATTGGGCAGCTACCTATTTTATCTAGTGCATATTTCAAGCAGCATGATTTCTTAGACTCAGATGATGTTCCTATGCTTACAAGCGGACCTTACCGAATTAAAGAATACAAACCCAATAAAACTATCGTCTATGAAAGAGTAAACGATTACTGGGGAAAAGAGCTGCCGGTCAATAAAGGCTATTACAATTTTGAATATCTAAAATATGAAGCATTTTTGGAAAATATTATAGCGATTGAAGCGCTGAAAGGTGGTGAGCTAGATTTCCGTGAGGAAAATGTCTCAAAATTATGGGCAAAAGCATATAATTCTAAAGCAATCAAAGATGGTAGACTCAAGAAAGAGTTTGCTATCCACACATCTCCGCCAAATTTGCAGTCTATATTCTTAAACACTCGCAGGCCTTTGTTGCATGATATACACCTGCGTAAAGCTCTAACAGAATGCTTTGACTTTGATTGGATGAACAAATATCTGTTTCATGGATTGTACAAAAGAATAGAGAGCTATTATCAAAACACACAGTATAGTGCTCCAGGACTTCCTTCAGCAGAGGAGATATCTGTACTATCGCAATTTCGAGATCAATTGCCAAATGAGCTCTTTACGAAAGAATTTACAATTCCATCAACAGATGCAGATCCACTAAAAAATCGCGCAAACTTAGTGAAAGCTAAGAAAATGCTATTAGATGCTGGATATTATTACTCTGGGACCAAGCTTATGTCTTCCGCTCACAAGCCGGTAGAGATGGATATAATATATCATTTCCAAGGATTCGAACGGATATTCTTGGCATATAAAGAGAATTTAGAAAAGATTGGTATCAAGCTAAATTTAAGGCTGTTAGATTATACTCAATATCAAAAAAGGCTACAGGATTTCGATTTTGATATGACTGTTGCAGCGTTGGCACCTGCTATAGTTCCTGGTGATTTGGAACTACAGTTGTGGCATTCTAGCTCTGATGTTGTTGGTGGTCTTAATTTTGCGGGGATACATGACAATGTGGTTGATTATTTAATAGAAAAATTAAGAGCATCAGATACAAAAGAACAAAAAGTACTGTACGCAAGATGCTTAGATAGAGTGCTGTTATGGAATTACTACTCCGTACTTCAACTTTATTCAAATAATTATAGGCTAATATACTGGGATAAATTTGGTATTCCAGATGTGCGCCCAACATATTACTTAGGGTTAGAGACATGGTGGCTGAAAAATTAATATCAATTACAGACCTAAAAATAGTATCAGATGACGATAAAACCCTGGTAAATTCTGTATCTTTTGATATACAGGAAAACGAGATCTTGGCAATTGTTGGTGAAAGTGGATCTGGCAAAACACTGACTGCTTCTAGCATACTAAACCTCCTTCCAAGCAGAAAACTAAGGGCGACAGGAGGCGTGAAGTTAGGAAGCACAAATATACTAGCACTTCCAGACTCAGCTATCAGATCAATTCGTGGCAACAGAATTTCTATGATATTTCAAGAGCCGTTGTCTGCGCTCAATCCTCTTCATACAGTTTATGAACAAATCTCAGAGATTATATACATACATAATCGCACGATATCAAAAAAAGATCTTTATACTAAAGTTTGCGAGATGCTGGAGCTTGTGGAGTTAAAAGACTTTGAAAACAGGCTGGATTCTTATCCACACCAGCTCTCTGGTGGGCAGCGCCAGCGTGTGATGATAGCAATGGCACTTGCAAATAACCCAGAACTTTTAATAGCGGATGAGCCTACTACAGCATTAGATGCTTTTACCTCTCTTAAAATACTAAAGTTGATGAAGAAGCTGCAAAACACGTTACACATGTCTATCTTGCTTATAACACATGATTTGCCTGCTGTTCGCATGATAGCAGATAGAGTGGTAGTGATGAAGGATGGAGAAATTATAGAGGTTGCAGATACCGAGACTCTCTTTAGCGCTCCTCATCATTCATACACAAAATTCCTTATAGATAGCATACCAACACGCTTCGATTTACAAGAGAAAGAAAATAACCCAATTTTATCAGTTTCTAATTTGAATGTGAGTGTTGAGAAAAATCGCACTATTTTCTCATTTAAAAAACACTATAATCATATCTTATCAGACATAAACTTTAGCTTAAAACCTGCTGAGACATTGGGTGTTATAGGGTCAAGCGGCTCTGGGAAGACTACATTATTGATGGCTATCTTAGGATTCATGAAATTCGATGGTATCATAACGCTTGATGGGCAAGATATTTCGAACATATCAAAGCGAGATATGAAGCGATTTCGCAATAAAATACAGATGGTTTTTCAAGATCCATTCTCTAGCTTAAATCCGCGTATGATGGTGCGTGAAATTCTAGAAGAAGCTTTTTTTGCCTTTCATGCAAAAGCAGAGCTATTCTCTTTTGAAGCAAGGCTTATCGAAGTGTTGAAACTTGTTGAGCTAGATATAAGATTCGCAGAAAGATACCCAAATGAGTTATCCGGGGGCCAGCGCCAGCGCGTTGCTATAGCACGAGCTCTTATTGTATCACCAAAGTTAATATTGTTAGATGAGCCTACATCTGCACTTGATAAACCTATCCAGCTTTCAATACTCAGGCTGCTGGATAAGTTGCAAAAAACACAGCAACTATCGTATATTCTGGTGAGCCATGATCTTGAAGTAATCAACGCGTTATCACATAGAGTGATAAGGCTAAGATCAGGCTCTATAATTGATCATGGAATTCCAGATAATGTGTTGAAAAAATTTGCACAAGACTATCTTTTAGGTTAGCATTCATGCATGTATTAAATTTGGAGCACAGCTATGAAAATCACCATCTCAGGCCAACACTTAAGTGTTGGAGATTCTTTAAAAGCACATATCGAAGCTGCTTTAGAGAAAATAGTGACAAAGTATTTTGATAGGGCGATTGCTGCGCACGTTACTTTAACCAAAGAAAGAAATCATCTAATTAGAACAGATATTTTGGTGAATGAAGGGACAAGCACAGGGATTGCAATTAAAAGTGGATCGGAAGATTATGATGCGTATAGAAGCTTTGATGCTGCAGTTTCGAAAGCTGAACACCAATTGAGAAGGCACAAAGATAGAATCAAAGCTCATCAAAAGAACAAAGACGCTATTATTGCATCCTTCGAAGCGACAAAATACACTATATCACCGTTTGGCGAAGAGTCTAAAGAAGCATCACCTGTGATAATCGCAGAAAAGGCTACTGCTGTAGATACTCTCTCTGTGGGCGAAGCGGTTATGAAGATGGATTTGCAAGACCTAAACGCTTATATCTTCGTAAATTCGGCTAACAACAGAATAAATATGGTATATTATAAAAAAGATGGTAATATTGCTTGGCTTGATGTGCCAGAATATAAAAAGTCTTAAAGTAGGATGAATTCCAAACAAAAATTAATCGGTTTAAATTGCAAAGAGTTAACCAAAGAGTTAGAGGCGTTGGGCTTTCCTTCGTTTAGAGCTAAGCAAATATGGTATTGGGTTTACAATAAGGGTGTGCAAACATTCGAAGAAATGACCAATCTGCCAATTGCTATGCGTGCCCAATTAGATGAGCTATACAGCCTAGAGAGAATGTCGGTTAGCAAAGAGCTTATTTCATTTGATGAAACAAGGAAGTGGCTTTTAAAGCTAGATGATGGCAACGAGATAGAAACTGTATTTATTCCAGATGGTGAAAGGGGTACAATTTGTATATCATCCCAAGTTGGCTGCACCCTCACTTGCAAATTTTGTCATACAGGTACTCAGTTGCTTGTAAGAAATCTTACAGCGCATGAAATAATAGCCCAATATATGCATGTAAAAGATGCCCTAGAAGATTGGCCAGCGAGTAAAGAAGGTAGAAAGGTTACAAACATTGTAATGATGGGTATGGGGGAACCGCTCTATAATTATGATAACGTTTCCGAGGCTCTAAAAATCATTATGGATGCGGATGGCCTGGGTCTATCTCGCCGCAAAATCACTCTTTCTACGTCTGGAGTTGTGCCAATGATAGAGCAGTGCGGCTCGGAGCTTGGTGTAAATCTTGCTATCTCATTACATGCTGTACGCAACGAATTAAGAAATACGCTTGTCCCTCTTAACAAGAAGTATCCTATAGAGGAATTGTTGGCTGCATGTAAAAAATATCCAGCATTAAAAGGGAGAGAGCGCATTACATTTGAATACGTAATGCTTAAAGATGTAAATGACTCAGAAGAAGATGCTCGTGAATTAGTAAAGCTTATCAAGAATATTCCAGCGAAAATCAATCTGATACCATTCAACCCATGGGACGGTGCTCCGTTTGAGTGCTCCACAAATAAAGCGATAAAACGTTTTGCAATGATACTTGAAAAAGCGGGTTACACAGCCCCTGTAAGAACGCCAAGAGGCCAAGATATCATGGCTGCATGTGGACAGCTAAAATCTGAAAGCATTAGGCAAAAGAAAAGCAGGCTAAATGATGAGTCAGAGGGGTCATGCAGCTTATAAATAACTCTCGGGCCCAGCAGTGCTTTGAGACTAATATACAACGGGCGCAACAACAGCATGCTATTAAGAAATTTAGTTGGTCATTTTACAGCTTTTTGTATATATTTTAATCATAAAATACAAGCAGCAATATGAAGCCAATTATCGCAATCACGCTAGACTATCCACAGGATAATGCATATGCAAAAACTCCTTGGTATGCAATACGCGAAGAGTATCTAAAATCTGTTGCAGACAGTGCTGGAACTCCTTTTTTACTTCACTATCACTTTGATGATATAGATGATGTATTGTCTAGGGTTGATGGCCTCATGCTCACTGGTGGTGCCGTTGATATAGACCCTGCGGTTTATGGAGAAGATATAAGAAGTAATGAAGTATCGATAAACAAAAAGCGCAGTCAATTCGAGATGGAGCTGTTCAAAAAAGCTGTAGCACGCAAAATACCTATCCTTGCTATATGTGCAGGAGAACAGTTGATGAATGTTGTATTGGGTGGCAGCTTACTACAACATATACCTGATGATTTAGAAGGTGCTCTAGAGCATCACTTCAACACAGATAGGCATCTGCCAAGGCACACTATAAAAGTTGACGAACGGAGCAAATTATTCGAGATAATAGGCAAAAAAGAGTATATGGTAAACTCTACACATCATCAGGCAGTCAAAAGTCTGGGTAGCAATATCATTGCATCTGCCCATAGTCCAGATGGTGTTATAGAAGCGATAGAAACGAAAGATCCAGATCATTTTTGCTTGGGCGTGCAGTGGCATCCTGAATATTTTCAATCGGAAGAAGATAAAAAGTTAATGAGGTACTTTGTAAACGAATGTCTGAAATACAAAAAAAAGAAACTGTAAGAATTGCAAAGTACATAGCATCATCTGGCAAATATTCAAGGCGCGAAGCAGAAAGGCTAATTGTGGACCTACGAGTAAAACTAAACGGCAAAATAGTAGAGGATTTAGGAAGGCAAGTAGCAAAAGATGACATCATACTAGTAGATGATGAGCCTATAACTCCAGAGCTAAAAGAAAAAATATGGCTATTTTACAAACCTAGGGGCTGCATTTGCTCACGCTCCGATGAACAGGGTCGGAAAACTATATACGATGTTTTGCCAAAAGAAATGGCAAAAGTGCATCTGGTAGGTAGGCTCGATTATAACACGGAAGGTCTTATTATCCTCACAAACAGCCCTGCAATTAAACGTCATATGGAGATGCCTAGCAGCGGTATGATAAGAAAATATAAAGTTAGGATTTTAGGCTCAATATCAGATGATATGAGGGCTAATTTAGAAAAAGGCATAACGCATGAAGGGATGAAATACAAACCATGTAAAGTGAAGGTGTTGCTGCCGAAAAAGCCTGATGCAATCAATACTTGGCTCGAGATTTCTCTTTCTGAGGGTAAGTATCGCGAAATACGAAATATGATGGACTTCGCAGGGTGCCAAGTAAATAGACTGATAAGAACAGCTTATGGCCAATTCTCTTTGGGCGATATGCATCCCTATGAATTAAAATCAGTAGATTAAATAAACCAGAGCCCTTCGTCACGTATAGCGTATAAAGATCGTAAAGCAACGCAATGTAATAGATCATACCTATGCATATGGGTTGAGATGAGTTATAGAGATAAGATTTAAAGCGATGAAAACAGGGGGATTAATATACAAGATAATGTCTGAATTCATTCTAAGAGCATTGCTATATTACATCGTATAAATCTGTAAAATCGAGGTATTTCATGTCTTTCAGCCTGGTGTCTCCTTGCTAAAAGATCCCATGTACTTACACAACTTCAAAAATTTTCTGCTGTTTTAATTAATCATTTATTAATCTTTATAAGCCATACTATCATTATAGATTAATTAAATATAGGTATAGAATGTTAGGTAGAATTGGATCAGTTTTGACTAAAGGTAGGGGGGCAGCAGTGAATCATCTTCGGACTATGGCTCCAAAACTAAGAATGGAATTTGAGCGAAGAAGATTAGAGATGGAAATTGATGTTGCGATTCTAAAAGAAGTTTTAATAGCATCTGCGGTTCAAGCGATCTCTCAAGGTAAGGAGATGAAAGATGCAGCGGTTGATATGAAAGATGCTGCATTAATTGTAGCTCAAACAGAATATATAGACCCAATGCAAGCGATAATGACACAATTATTGCAAGATAGTATATCAAGCGCCAGCCAAACGGTGTATCCCGAATTTTATGAGGTGGATAGCGAGGTTGCAAAGGAATATTATTCTTCTTTCATGCCAGAATTTGATAGAATTGAAGGTAGTGAAAATGGGGAAAAGAGTGAATATGCTGAAAAAGCTCAGAAATTTTTAGCTGAAAAAGCTAAGGATTACTTGAAACTAATTAGGTGGATTGCAGCAGTTACGTTCTGTTATGAATTCTATCAAGGATGGCAGCAATACGAAGAAGACAAAGGATCTGAAGCTGTACAAGGTAAAGATGAATACAAAATTGGTGATGAAGAGTTTTTTGCCAAATTTCCAGAGGCGCTTGATAGGCAATTTAAAGAATTTGTTGCAAAAATTCAGGAAGAATTTGCTAGAATTGTTGGAAATTTGCCGTATAATGGAGTAAAATCTGATTTAAAAGAAGATATGGTAAATCAGGAGTTTGCAAAAGTTGTAGATTCCATTCTGTCGAATATCTTAGATGGAGTGGATAAAAAAATTGAATCTAAGGTTAATGACCAAGGAGCTGAATTAACTGCTAAAGAGCTGGAACAACTTCAATTAGTACGAAGTTTTACAAGGGGCTGTGCAGTTGCAGTAAGATCTGTTTTGGCTCCTCCTCAAGTTGCATCTCATGTAGCGAAAGTTACCGGCTTCACTCTAGGGTATGTAACGCATTCAGGATGTGATCAAGCTGGTGCTGCTATAGGTAAGACAGAGATTTTTAGAGAATAACAAAACAAGGAGTATGATATGTTTAGTTCTTTTTATAACACTCTAATGCGTGAAAAATTAGTGAAGGCTCAAAATGAAGTGAAAGATGTGTTTGCTAATCCTTCAACTGGAGAGATGCAAGCATATAACTGCGCTACACAAGCACACTTTATTAGCGACCTTTGTGTAAAGCTTGAGTTAGAAAATAACCCGAAACATGCCAAGATGCTAGCTGCTTTAAAAAAGGTTGCTCCGTCTTGCGATACAATTTTTGAGCTTACTAACAATCCTCACGGTGCGGACCTCAAATTGGAAGCACAAGAGCGTTATCAAGATGCTATTAAGAGGCATGCAATAGAGGAATTTTTTAGACAAAAGCCTAATAGTGATATTGAGAAATAGATCATTTATAGCTCTGTATTATATGATAAAATGACTACGGCACATCGCGTATATGATGGGCCGTATTTTTTTGCATATGTTAAGATAGATCTTATTGATCTCAAGATTTTTATTGCTATAAAAATATGTAACTTATGATGAGGCATTGAGTGTAATATGTTCAGTAAACTATATGAATCGAGAAACAGAAAGTCGCTCGAACAAGCTTAAAATAAAGTTAGAGATGCTTTTGAAAATCCTATAACAGGAGAGAGGGAAGCATATCTGTGCTCTATTGAAAGGTTGCGTATTACTAACTTTTGTAAAGAGATGCTAAAAGATAATAATACCCAAGATCCTCATATGCTTATTTTATTGCTAATAACAGCTACTTCTTGTGATAGGATTTACGAGATCACACACCATTCGTTAGGCTCTGGTCTAAGGGAGGAGTCTGAGCAGAGGTATAAAAATGCTATAGAGCTTGATGCTGTAAGTGTTAGGGCGGAGCATAAGAGCGTTTGCAATGATATTGGCAAATAGTGACAATGATATCTTATAAGAAGATTATTTCTTTATCATTCCCTGAGATCTTGATTTTTGATCCTTCTCTTATTTCTCCTCCTAATATTTTCTCAGCAAGTTTATTCTGAAGATCAGTTTGTATCACGCGTTTTAAAGGGCGTGCACCATAGACAGGGTCATACCCTTTGGCGGCTATAAACTCGATCGCTTTATCATCTATCTCTATGATCATGCCTTTTTCTTCTAGCATATTTTTTAGACGCTCTATCTGTATTCGTACTATATCTCCCATAAACCTAGCTTCTAGTTTATTGAAGATGATTATGTCATCTAGCCTGTTTAAGAATTCTGGCTTAAATGCCTTGCGCACAACGTTCATCACTTGCGAGCTCAAGTCAGAATCATTGGCTGCAAACTCATTGCTTTTTGCTATAAACTCTGAGCCCAAGTTTGATGTTAAGATGATTATTGTATTCCTGAAATCTACAGTTTTTCCTTGGCTATCTGTAAGCCTACCCTCGTCTAGTACTTGCAATAATATGTTAAACACATCTGGATGCGCTTTTTCTACCTCATCGAACAGTATGACCTGATATGGCCTACGCCTTACTGCTTCTGTGAGTGCACCTCCCTCTTCATATCCAACGTATCCTGGGGGTGCGCCAACTAAACGAGACACTGCATGCCGCTCCATGTATTCAGACATATCGATCCTAAGCATTGCTTTTGGATCATCGAATAAGAATCTAGCTAACGCCTTAGCAAGCTCGGTTTTACCTACTCCTGTTGGGCCTAAAAACATAAACGACCCAATTGGGCGTTCTGTATCAGATAGGCCAGCTCTTGAGCGTTTGACCGCGTCACATACAAGTTTTACGGCATGGTCTTGGCCTACCACGAACTTCTTAATATGCTCATCCATACTTTTGATCTTGTCACGCTCGGATTCAAGCATTTTAGATACAGGAATCCCTGTCCATTTTGCAAGTACTGAAGCTATGTCCTCTTCAGTCACATCTTCTTGCAGCATACGCGATGCTTTGGTATCTACTGCGTCCTTTAATTTAGCCTCTAGGCCTGGAATTGTACCGTAGATGATCTCACTGGCTTTTTCTAAGTTACCAGCACGTTGAGCTATCTCTAGCTCTATCTTTGCTGAATCAAGCTTCTCTTTTAATGCCTTGACCTCACCAAGTTTTAGCTTTTGCGCTTGCCATTTGGACGTGAGATCTAGAGACTTGGATTGAAGAGAGTCAAGCTCTTCTTTTAAATCTTTTAGTCTATCTTGAGAAGCCTTGTCGGTTTCTTTAGATAGTGCCATTTCTTCCATCCTAAGCTGTGTGATTTTGCGGTCTATTACATCTACCTCTTCAGGTTTACTATCTACCTGCATGCGCAGTCTACTCGCAGCTTCATCAACCAAGTCTATAGCTTTGTCTGGTAAAAAGCGGTCTGCAACATACCTATGCGATAATACTGCTGCTGCAACCAAGGCTTTATCGGTTATTCTGATACCATGGTGCACTTCATATTTTTCTTTGAGCCCACGTAGTATAGATATTGTGGTATCTACATCTGGCTCACCAACATATACAGTCTGAAATCTACGTGCGAGTGCTGCATCCTTTTCAATATATTTGCGATATTCATCAAGAGTAGTGGCGCCGATGCAGTGGAGTTCTCCACGGGCTAGCGCTGGTTTTAGCAGGTTGGATGCGTCCATGGAGCCTTGGGCTGCGCCTGCCCCAACTATTGTGTGTAGCTCATCTATGAATAAAATCACTTTGCCAGTTGCACCAGCTATCTCGTTGAGCAGGGCTTTCAATCTCTCCTCAAACTCTCCTCTAAACTTAGCGCCAGCTATCATTGCACCTAAATCGAGCACCATCACTTCTTGATTTAAAAGGTTTTCAGGAGCATCTTGCAAAACAATCCTTTGTGCTAAACCCTCTACTATAGCGGTTTTACCAACGCCTGGCTCACCAATTAACACAGGATTGTTCTTTATTCTGCGCGACAGCACTTGCATAGTGCGTCGTATTTCCTCATCTCTACCGATTACAGGATCGAGCTTTCCTTTACGTGCCAGTTCTGTGAGGTTTTTAGTATACTTTTTGAGGGCATCCATTGTATCTTCGGCGTTTTGGCTATCAACCCTTCTACCTTTTCGCATTTCATCTATCGCGGTTGATATGCGTGCCTCTGTGATCCCTTGTAACGCAAATATTTTAAATACATTTGTTTCTTTAATTGATGCGATTGCGTGTAATATGCGCTCTACAGATGTAAAGCTGTCCCCAGCCTTTTTAGCAAACTCTTGAGATGCGTTAAGAACTTTTAGAGTGGAATTATCCATCATTACCTGAGATGCCCCGCTACCTGAGACCTTCGGCTCTTTTGCCAGCAAATCAGCAAGATCTGTCTCTAACTTCTCTAGGTTGCAGTTTACAGACTTAAGGATGCCCATAATAATTCCTGTGTCATCTTTGAGCAATGCTTGCATTAAGTGTTCGGGCAGGAATCTCTGGTTATTTGCTAAAACAGCAGCTGTTTGTGCATTCTGTATAAGTGCGCGTGATTTTTCTGTGAATTGGTCAAAGTTCATAAACTATACCTATCGTTTCTATTTTATGATATAGTGCCACAACAATGCATTTCAAGTATACCAAAGTTGAAACAGAATAATAAAATCGATGCGCTCAATCTAAGTGGATGGCTTGCTATAGATAAGCCAAAAAATATGACATCTGTAGATGTGCTTGCGATTATAAAGCGAATGATTAAATTTAAGAAAATAGGGCATGCTGGTACATTGGACCCTGATGCAACTGGCGTACTGCTGATAGCGGTAGGTGAGGCAACAAAGCTTGTAGAACTCGCAATGAATAAAGTGAAACGATATCGCTTTACTATAAAATTTGGTCAATCAACGGATACACTAGATGCTGCAGGGAGAGTGCTTGAAGAGGACGATAGGTTGCCAGATGAGAGCGCTCTTAAAGTTGCACTAAAAAATCATTTAGGCAAACGGATGCAGGTTCCACCGGCATATTCTGCAATCAAAGTTAACGGCAAAAGAGCTTATGATATGGCAAGAGAGAATATATCATTTGAGCTAAAAGGGCGCGAAGTCCAGCTTTTTGATGGTGAGATTACTATGGTGTCTAGCGATGAGGCAGAATGTGAGATCACATGTGGCAGAGGTTATTACGTGCGTTCATTGATGCGCGATATATGTAAAAATTGCGGTGTTTTAGGCCATGTTTCCTCGCTTCGTAGAACTAAAGTAGGTAAATTTGAAGAGGATGATGCAATTTTACTGGAAGATTTCAAAACTTTAGTGCATAATGTGGGCAAGCCTAGTTTAGAAAACTTAATTAGGCCATTAGACGCTGTGCTGGACGACATCTTAGTGCAGCAGGTTTCGGCGAACAACGCCCTAAAACTTAAACAAGGTCAAAAACTTCTGTTAGATAACTATAGAGAAAGTGACGTTGTATTAGCAAAGTGTGAAAATGAAATTATCGCAATTTGTAAGTTTGAAGAAGGGTTGTTGAAGCCAAAAACTGTTTTTAATTTATAAATGTAAGGAGTATCACGATGTCGATTACTAAAGAAAGAAAGTTAGAGTTAGTTAAAGAATATGGCAATGGTGCAAGCGATACAGGTTCTGTAGAAGTGCAGTGCGCTATCTTTTCTGAAAGAATCAGAAACTTAACTGGCCACATGAACGGCAGCAAAAAAGACTTCCAAGCAAGACGTGGATTAATCCATCTTGTAACTCAAAGAAGAAAATTGTTGCAATACTTACAAAGAAATGATCAAAACAAATATCAGGATCTAATAAAAAGATTAGGTATAAGAAAATAGGTGACCTCTTAATATTTTGGTTTGAAATTATAGATGCGCCGGAGTCACTTGGCGCATCTGCTATATTTATTTAAAGGAAAAAAGAATGTTTGAAAGATTTGCTCGTAAAGAAATTCAATTTGGAAACGAGAAAATAATACTGGAAACAGGTAAAATAGCCCGTCAAGCTACAAAAGCTGTAATGGCTATCATGGGTGAAACAATGGTTTTATGCTCTGTTGTTGCTACAAAAAAACCTAAGGAAGGAGTTGATTTCTTCCCTCTAGGTGTACACTATCAAGAAAAATTTTATGCAGGTGGAAGAATCCCTGGTGGATTCTTTAAGCGTGAAGCTAGACCAACAGAGCGAGAAACATTAATCTCAAGGTTAATCGACAGGCCAATCAGGCCTTTGTTCCCAGAAGGGTTCCATAATGAAGTTCAGGTTATATGTACTCTTGTGTCATATGATCCAAAGCATCAACCAGATATAGTTGCGTTGATCGGTGTATCTGCTGCTCTTACACTATCTGGTGTGCCATTTAAAGGCCCAGTAGGTGCTGCAAGAGTTGGTTATGTGAATGGTGAGTTTGTATTAAACTTGGATGCAGAAGAAACTAATGCTAACAGCTCGTTAGATCTAGTTGTTGCTGGTACAAAAGATGCTGTATTAATGGTTGAGTCCGAAGCTAATCAGCTATCTGAAGAAATTATGCTAGAAGCTGTGATGTTTGGTCATAAGGCATTCCAAAGCGTGATAGAAGGCGTTGAACAAATGGCTAAAGAAGCTGGTAACGAGCCTTGGGAAGTTGAGCTAAAAAACAAAGCAGAATTAATCGCAAAAGTTGAGAAACTAGTTGGTGCAGATGTTGCTAAAGCTTATAAAATCACAGCGAAGCAAGAGCGTAGTTCTAAACTAGATGAGCTTAAGGTTAAAGTTATAAGCTCAATTTGTGTAGATGAAACTATCTCAGAAAACGAAGCAGTGTCTGCTTTTAAGGCGCTTCAAGCTAATGTTGTAAGATCGCAAATCTTAGATGATAAATTGCGTATTGATGGTAGAGGTCCTGCTGATATCAGACAAATTGAGAGCGAACTTGATTTGTTGCCAAGAACACATGGATCTGCATTGTTCACACGTGGTGAAACACAGGCTTTAGCAGTTACAACGCTTGGTGCTGGTGATGACATGCAAATGATCGATGATATTGAAGGTCAAGGTAAGCAGCGTTTTATGTTGCACTATAACTTTCCTCCATACTCTGTGGGTGAATGTGGTGCTATGCGCGCTCCTGGTAGACGTGAGATTGGTCATGGTAAGTTGGCTTACAGAGCCCTTAAGGCTTTGCTTCCAGCTGAAGATAAATTCCCGTATGTCATTAGAATTGTGTCAGAGATCACAGAATCAAATGGTTCATCATCGATGGCAACAGTGTGTGGCGCCTCTATGTCAATGATGTCTGCTGGTGTTCCAATGGAAGCACCGGTTGCAGGAATTGCTATGGGGTTGATTAAAGAAGGTGAAAAATTTGCTGTTCTTTCTGATATCATGGGTGATGAAGATCACTTAGGTGATATGGACTTCAAAGTAGCTGGTACAGAAAAAGGTATAACAGCACTACAAATGGATATCAAAATCGATGGTATCACAGAAGAAATCATGAAGATTGCACTTGAGCAAGCTAAAGCTGGCAGAGCACATATTCTTGCTGAGATGTCTAAGGCAATTACTGCGTCTAGAGAGAATTTATCTGGTCTTGCGCCTCAAATTAAAACAATCCAAATTCCTAAGGAAAAAATTGGTGAGTTGATTGGCCCAGGCGGTAAAATGATTAAATCGATCATAGAAGAAGCAGGTGTTAAGATCGACATATCGGATGATGGTAAGGTGAACGTTGCTGCTACAAGCGGCGAAAGCATGGATCTAGCAGTAAAGTTAATTGGTGATGTGGTTGCAGTTGCAGAGATCGGCAAAATCTACGAAGGTAAAGTAGTGAGAGTTGTAGATTTCGGTGCATTTGTTGCTATCATGCGTAATACAGAAGGCTTAGTACATGTAAGCGAAATGGCTAATACTAAAGTTGCCCACCCTAGAGATGTTGTAAAGGAAGGTCAGCAAGTGACTGTTAAAGTTCTAGACATCGATAAGGTTGGAAAAATCAGGTTAAGCATGAAAGCTGTTCATGAGAATTCAGAAGACAAAAAAAGCCTTGATGATGATACTTCTTCATCAAACCAGGAAGTTTCTGTAGAATCTGATGCTCAAACAGATCAAGATCCAAAACAAACTGGAGAAAGATCTGAAAGAGGCGAAAGAAGAGACAGGGATAAGAAGAAAAAAGATCGTAGTAGGGATAGTAAGCCTCGATCTAATAACGAAAGATCGCATAGTGATGATGCACCTTCTTCATCTTCTGGTAAAAAACGTAGATTCTTCTAATTATGTTTATAACGTTTGAAGGTTGCGAAGGTTCCGGGAAAACCACTCAGGCTAAGATGTTGGTCGAAAGCTTGAAGAGTAAAGGAATTGACGCAATCTTCACACGCGAGCCTGGTGGATCAGCACTGGCTGAAGAGATTCGTACACTGGTGCTGCGGCAAGAAATAGAAGATCCAATGACAGAATTTTTACTGATTACAGCAGCTCGTCGTGATCATGTGGAAAAAACAATTAAACCTGCTTTAGCACTAGGAAAGTATGTGATATGCGACAGATTTTTGCATTCTAGCCTCGCATACCAGGGTTATGCGAAGGGCTTGAATCTAGACCTGATGTCACAGATACATAAACTCTCTGTTGGAGGATTTATGCCAGATGTGACTTTTATAATTGATGTAGAGCCAGATATTGCGATTGCTAGGATCAATAAGCATAGAGCTGAGTCTGATATGAATTATTACGATAAAAAAGGCCAAAACTTCCACCAAACCATAAGGAATGCCTTTGCTGATATGGCATCATCTTTAAAATATGGGCAAGTTGTGAAGATAGATGGTGAAGGAGACAAGGAAGCAACTGCTGAATCTGTTTTAAATGCTTTGCGTAATCTTTGATAGAAAGATCTTAAGATATTTTATAGTAAGTTTGATATATTAATTAAGTGCTTGTAACTCATTAAGATTTGCCAAAATATTGATGTGTATCATAAATTTCTCTAATGATGTAATGCAAGATACCAATTTAATCAAAGAGTTTAGTTTATACAAATCAGATAAAATTCCAGATTTTAAGATAATAGATGATTTGTATGCCAAGCAAGAATTTTGAGGGCTTTCAACAATTTTAGATCTTAAAAATTGTGATGTGTTGTAAATTAATCCACATGATGCAATTCAGTTTACTAAAAACTTTTTTAAAGCAAAAAATTTAAAGGCACGCACACTATTTCGTGGTAAATAATATTATTGTTGATAATCTCCTATATATATGATCTAATGCTGATAAGATGGGCCCTATATAGGTAGTTTTTTATGGAACTAGATCCTCTACTATTAGCAAGAATTCAATTTGCATTTACGATAAGTTTTCACATTATTTTTCCGGCACTTAGCATAGGCTTAGCAAGTTTTTTGGCCGTGCTAGAGATGCTGTGGCTTTTAACATCCAACATCAATTTTAAGCATATATATAAGTTTTGGGTGAAGATTTTTGCTGTTTCATTCGGTTTGGGGGTGGTCTCTGGTGTGGTAATGTCATACCAATTTGTTACTATTTGGTCTCCCTTTGCGGATAAAATATCTAATGTTATAGGTCCGCTTATAAGCTTTGAGGTGCTAACGGCATTTTTCTTAGAGGCATCATTTTTGGGCATCATGTTGTTTGGTTGGGGGCGAGTTAGCGATAAAATGCACTTTGCAGCAACATGTATAGTTGCATTTGGTACGATTATATCTGCATTTTGGATCTTATCGGCAAATAGCTGGATGCACACCCCACAAGGCTTTGCTGTTTTAGAGGATGGTAGGATGATTGCAACTGACTGGTTGGAAGTTATATTTAATCCGTCTTTCCCACATAGGTTTATGCATATGGTCTCAGCTGCATACCTTGCAACTGCATTTTTTGTAGGAGGGGTCGCAGCTTTATATTTACTAAAAAAACAAAATGTGGAGCAAGCAAAAATCATGCTTTATATGGCGGTATTGATGGCAACATTTCTTGCCCCAATGCAGTTGATAATCGGTCATAGACATGGCGAAAATACAATGGAATATCAACCTGTCAAGGTTGCAGCGATGGAAGGTAATTGGGATAAGCGTCAATCAGCACCCTTGTTTTTGTTTGGGATACCTAATCAAGAGGAAGAGAAGACTGAATATGGTATTGAGATACCTTATGGTGCAAGTGTAGTTTTAACAGGCAGTATGGATGGTGTGATACCGGCTTTAAAAGACTTTCCAAAAGATGAAAGGCCTCCTGTACTACCCATTTTTTGGAGCTTTAGAGTGATGGTGGGGATAGGAGTGTTAATGATGATATTAGGCGTTGCGAGCTTCATACAGAGTTTAAGGCATAAATTGTGGGAGAGTCGTATATTGCAGATCGGATGGGTTGCTATGATGCCATCTGGTATAATTGCAATACTTGCAGGATGGTTTGTAACAGAAATAGGGCGTCAACCTTGGACTGTATATGGTGTGCTTAGAACAACTCAATCCGTATCACCAGCACTGTCTGGATATCAAGTAGGTTGGTCTTTATTAGCATTTGTGCTCATGTATATTTTTGTGTTTAGTGCTGGCGTTTATTATATAGCAATTCTTATTAAAAAAGGTGTAATAAAAGCACAATCTGCAGATGATTATTATACACATAGTATTGAAGCTGCGCCATTCAAATCTGTAAAAATGAAAGGGGGTGAAGATGCTTGATTTTTCTAATGTATTGGATCTTCCACTTATATGGGCTTTAATAATTGGAGTCGCTATATTTTTGTACGTGTTTTTAGATGGGTTCGATTTAGGTGTAGGTATAATATTTCCATTCGCTCCATCAGAAAGCTGTAGGAACAAAATGATGAACTCAATAGCTCCATTTTGGGATGGTAACGAAACTTGGTTAGTCCTTGGAGGAGGCGGTCTTTTTGCTGCATTTCCACTAGCATACTCAGTGTTATTACCAGCATTTTACATACCTATTATCACGATGCTATTAGGATTGATAATGAGGGGAGTCGCATTTGAATTTAGGTTTAAAGCAGATGAAAATCACGTATGGTTTTGGAATTATATATTCCATTTTGGCTCACTTATTGCTGCATTGTGTCAGGGATGTATACTTGGTGCATTTGTAGAAGGAGTAGTTGATGTGACAGGACGAGACTTTACAGGAGGTTCGTTTGATTGGGCAACAGCATTTTCTATGATAACAGGAATAGCTATGATATTTGGCTATGCGCTATTAGGTGCTACATGGTTGATTATGAAAACTACACACATTACCCAAAATTGGGCTAGACAAGTTGCATCCTATGCATTGTTTTTTGTTGGGGTTTTTATGGTGTTTGTAAGTGCAGCTGTACCTTTCATTAATAAGGATATAGCTAATCTATGGTTTAGTGTGCCCAACATATACTACCTCTCTATCATTCCACTTACAACATTTGGATTGTTTATATTAACATGGATAGAGCTGCATAAATCAGGTAATGAATATATGCCATTTCTTTATAGTATATCTATTTTTTTGTTAGGCTATATAGGTTTGGGCCTTAGTATTTTTCCATGGTTGATTCCTTATAAATACACAATATGGGAAGCTGCAGCTCACAGTCATAGCCTCTCACTGATGTTATGTGGAGTAGCGCCGCTACTACCCATTATTTTAGGGTATACAGGATATTCTTATTATGTGTTTCGTGGTAAAAGTGGAGATGAAACTCTTTATTGAAAAAATCAAGGCATACTGTCACAGCAACAAAAAAGTGAGCCAGTATATGTGGTTCTTTGGCTTGTGGATTATTGGAATGTTGGTATGTGTTATATTATCTTATTCTGTGAAGATGTTGATAAAATGGATCTAAAAAACAGTCTTTATAAAAACTATGTGTTTTTTATAAGCAAGTTTTTCAAAGCCGATTCTAAATCTTCAAACTCAAACTTAAAACCTAAGTCTATCAATCGTTTCGGATATACTCTTTGACCGTGAAGTAAGAGCCTATCGCCCATCTCTCCAAACAATAGCGTACATATAAATGCTGGCATATCGAAAAAGGCTGGCCTATGCAGTACATCAGCAAGAGTCGATGCAAAGGTTTGATTTGTGACAGCATTTGGTGATGTTAAATTAAATATTCCACTACATTCACTATGAGTAATGAAAAAATCTATTGCTCTTATTAAGTCATTTATATGCACCCAAGAAAAATATTGCATTCCACTACCTATGTTTCCCCCTAACCCAAGCCTAAAAGGAGGGAGCATTTTTGCAAGCGCACCACCTTCTTTACCAAGAACGACACCAAACCGTGTTATACACACTCTAGTGCCAAATTTTTCTGCTTTTATAGCTTCATTCTCCCAGGCTTCACAAAGCTGATGAGTAAACTCATTGATTGGTTGAGAATCTTCGTATATGACATTGTCTGCTTGGCAACCATAGTATCCTATTGCAGATGCGCTAATCATAGAATGAGGTTTTTGATTAAGCCTGCTAATTAAGGCAATTATATCCTCAGTTATATTTACCCTACTTGAGAGCAATAGAGCTTTCTGAGTCTCTGACCATTTTTTATCAGCAATAGGTTCTCCTGCTAAGTTGATAATGCAATATATTTGCTCATTATCTGAAATCTCCTTGAGGTTAGTAATAGAAGTGACTTTGTCTCCAAAGAGTCTTTGAGATTTTATTACGTCTCTTGTGAGTACTAAAATATCAGCGCCCTTCGCGATTAAGTTAGGAATTAGATGCTTTCCAACAAAACCTGTGCCGCCCGTAATTAAATATTTCATTAGCATTACTCCTATAAAAATGGATAGTCTGTATATCCGTGTTCGTTGCCGCCGTAAAATGTTTTTCTATCATATTTATTAAGTTCTGCGCATATTTTAAATCTTTCTACAAGGTCAGGATTTGCGATAAACAGCCTTCCAAATGCAACTGCATCAGCACTGTTATTTTCTACAGCTTCTTTTGCAAGGTCGTATGTGTACCCACCAGCTGAGATGAATGCACCATTAAATCTAGATTTAAAAAGTGATGACGTGGATGGCGCATCTTGATTTGATGAATCGCTCCCTCCTGCAGAAGAAGCACGAGGCTCTATAACATGTACATATGCTATTTGCTTTTTGCTTAGTTGGTCGAATACGTAATTGAATAATGCTATAGGATCGGTATCTGACATGTCATTAAATGTGCCATATGGTGATAATCTAACGCCTACTCTATCTTTACCAAAAACAGATTCGGCAGCAGAAACAGCTTCTAGTAAAAATCTTGCCCTGTTTTCTATACTTCCACCATACGCATCATCTCTTTTATTCGATCCATCTTGTAAAAATTGATCTAGCAAATAACCATTTGCACCATGTACTTCCACGCCGTCAAAACCAGCTGCTAATGCATTCTCAGCAGCATTTTTGAAATCTTGCACTATTTTTTGTATTTCTTCTATTAGAAGTGCTCTAGGAGATTCTAATGCAACTGGTTTCCAATCACTAGACATGGTGCCAGAGTTCTTAGGTAGTATCGCAGATGCTGATACAGGAAGTTCACCGTTTGGCTGATGAGAGCGATGCGACACCCTACCAACATGCCACAATTGTAAGAACATCCGGCCCCCATTCTGATGTACGGCGCTTGTTACATCTTTCCAGCCTTCTAATTGCTCTTTTGAGTGTATGCCAGGCGTTGCAGGGTACCCTTGTCCCTGTTGGGTGATTTGGGTTGCCTCAGAAATTATAAGACCTGCAGAACTCCGTTGTTTATAGTACTCAGTATTGAGGGCTTGCGGTATATTTCCAGGCTGCTCGCTTCTCATTCTGGTGAGTGGAGCCATAATGATCCTATTAGGCAGAGTGAGGCTTCCAATTTTTATCTCATCAAATAATGTGTTCATATAATAATTTCTTCTTCTACTATTTGATATGAGCTTAATAGGAATAGAATTGTTTGCAAGTGGCTATAATGTATTTAAAAATATATCGGCAGCATTTTTGATTGCTGCAATTTCCTTATCAGATTTTTTCTTTAGTGTAAGGTATGAGTAAAGCATCCTATGGTTACCTTCTAACTTTTCTTTATGATTGATTATAAAGTTCCAATATAAGTAGTTGAATGGGCAAGCATTTTCTCCTATGACTTTGTTTGGATCATATTTGCAATTATCGCAAAAATTCGACATGCGATTTATATATTTGCCACTTGCAGCATAAGGCTTAGTGCCTACTATTCCACCGTCAGCGTATGATGCCATGCCCCTTGTATTTGGCATCTCAACCCATTCAAATGCATCTATGTAGACTCCCATATACCATTCATCCAGCTCATCTGGAGAGACTCCTATAAGCATTGCAAAATTTCCAGTGATCATAAGTCTTTGAATGTGGTGGCTATATGCATGCACTCTTGTTTGTTTTATAGCGCTCTTCAAGCATTGCATTTCTGTCTTATTCTCATCCCAATAAAATGATGGTAGCTTTCGAGTATTATTGAAAAAGTTGAGTGTTTTATATTCTGGCATTTTAAGCCAATATATGCCCCTTATGTACTCACGCCATCCAATTACCTGCCTTATAAAGCCTTCAGCTGATGAGATATTGCACTTTTTATTATGGTAAGCTTGCTCTACTTTTTTACAACACTCAACTGCAGATAATAAGCCTATATTCATATACATTGAGATTATGCTATGAAAGCCGAATTCTAAATCATCTCTCATAGCATCTTGATATTCACCAAAGTTGGTGAGCCTATTGTTTATAAAATCGTCAAATGCTATTTCTGCCTCTTTTTTTGTGACAGCAAAAAAGAAATCAAAAGCATCGCCAAAATTTTGTGCGAATCTTTTTTCTATTAAGCTTATTACATCAAGAGTAATTTGATCTGGGGTAAAGTATGGGATTTTAGGTGGCTTTACATTAGATGGGATAGGATTTCTGTTATCTTTATCATAATTCCATTTTGCTCCAATAGGTTTGTTATTCTCCATGAGTAGACCAGTTTTTTGACGCATCTTGCGGTAAAAAGTTTCCATCAAATAAGTTTTCTTATTTGAGAATATATTTTCAAACTCGCGCTTATTGCTTATGAATCTATCATCTTCTCTTATTTCCAATTCTACGTTTATATGTGCTTTCAGATTTTGATAATAGCTTAGCACCCGATATTCTGAAGGTTCCGTGATTATGATTTTTTTAGGTCTATGTTTTGATATGAAGCGTTGTAGCTCGGAAGTGAGATTACCTGTATTATTTGTATCATCTAAATACACGTATTCTACATTAAACCCTAATTGTTTAAGTTCCTCTGCGAAATGGCGCATTGCCGACAGTACTAACACTAGCTTTTTTTTGTGATGAGGAGCGTATAAAGTTTCTTCAGAAACTTCTGTCATTAGAATAATATCTGTTTTTTTTGATGCACCAGTTAATGCACTAACATTAAGGCTTAGTTGATCTCCTAACAGATGTATTAATGAATCGCACATACTAATCATAACAACATAAATTTTTTTTATATAAAGCTAATAAAAAAAGGCAGCTGTTTTTGGCCGCCTTTTTTTATATGACTTGTAAAAAAATCAGAAGCTTACTTCTTTTTTTCGTCTTTTTTCTCGTCTTTCTTTTCATCTTTAGCTGCTTCAGTAGCTTGTTGCTGAGAAGATCTATTGTTTTCAGCAGCAGATCTGTTGTTGTTGTTTTCAGCAGCAGAAGCTTGTTGTTGAGAAGATCTATTGTTTTCAGCAGATCTGTTGTTGTTGTTTTCAGATGCTTGAACACCTAGAGCTGTAAGAACAACAGCAAGGCCTGAAATGATAGACAAAGTTTTTTTCATGGTGTACTCCTTGAAATTAATATTTTCTGTATAAATTTTTTCCTTCTAAAGTGATATTAAAATTGTATTTAATATCGTCCTCTTGAATAGTTGTAATACAGTTTTCGTGTTTTGCAACAAGTAAATCACTTTTCTTATCGTGCAATGTTTTATTTTTCTTGGTGTTAGTAGTGTTATTAACGCTTTGTTCAAAGTAAAATGAGGTTTCTAAAGGTAAGAAATCTCTATGTCTTATGCGGATATTTATTTTTGGTTTATCATTGTTTCCGGTTGCTCCAGGGAAAACGGTGAAAAAATTATACACGCCTTCGTTATTTGTGGTTGTGGAGCCTGTACCAAGAAAATTATGGTCTTTACGAGCTTTAGTAGAGTGGGGTTCTGAGTAATCTAAGCCACCAAAGCTATTTGCCTGCCATATTTCAACAATTGCGTCAGATACAGGGGTACAGGTGGAATCTGTAACTTTACCTGTGATAGTAATCCATGTGCCATGTGCAAATTCTGATGATCCAGTTTTGCGCCTTAAGTTGTTAGTTGTGGCAATTTCGTTAGGTGTTGATAAATGCCAAATTGCTGGTGTTAGTTCACATTCCTTTATTAAATCTTTTGCGTGTAAAGACAAAGGTAATACGGATAATAGCAATATAAAAAATAATCTCATGATATCTCCAAAACTTTTTGAACTAGTTTATCTATTCCTTTGTACACATTTGAGATTCTATCATCATGCATATATGCAGGCGTACTAACTAATTTATTCTCTACATCAATAACAATGTCATCTGTATTGCATTTTACTGAATTCACTTTCATATCGTGTAGTAAAGTACTATTGTTGCCGAGTGTGAGACTAGGTGTACATACATCTTGCAATGCAGAGGCTACAATAGACGGAGAGATGCATATAGAACCAATTGGTTTTTTTGCTTTATGGAAAGACAGAATAATTCTTTTGATTGGCTCAATTGGAATACCTTTTTCTCCAGCAAATGCGATGTTGGATAAATTTTTAGCAGCGCCAAACCCTCCAGGTAGAATAAGGCAATCGAACTTAACTGGATCTAGTGTGGTCAATTCTAATATATCCCCACGTGCTATTCTCGCAGATTCTGCTAGAACGTTCCTGGATTCTTGCACTTCTTGTCCGCTTAGGTGGCTTACAACGTGATGTTGTGGTGCATCTGGTGCGAAAACCGAGACTTCCGCATCGTATTTATCTAGTGCGAGTAAAGTAAATACGGACTCTCTTATTTCAGATCCATCTAGATATCCACAACCTGCAAGTATTACAGCAACTTTTTTCATGACATTCAAATAACTTGATTTCAGATCAATTTAACAATTAAATCGTGTTTAATAAATATGAAATTTCAATATGTCTAATTTTGATCAATCTAGCTCTGGTAATAATAAACAAAACCTTTCTCAAGAAGATGTGATAAAGCTACTGAATCTTGCTTATGAGCTTAAAAAAGCCTTAAGGGTGGGCGATTCATTTAAGATAGAGAGAATTTCTAAAGATATTAATCTGTTATATCTTCTACTTGAGTATCTTATAGCTAATATAGATAATCCTGCTATAGATACCGCAATTATTGCTTTTTTGTTGGAATACTTGGGTAAAGCTAAAAAGAAGGACCTGGAGTTTGAAGCAGAAGACGAGATGGATAAAGCAGAATTTGAAAAGATGATGCGCTGGGTGATTTATGAGATTTATAAAACCATAACGCCAAGGCAAATAGCAGGAGAGACTCCAGTCGAGAATTTTGTAGCCAATGTGAAAAATCTAGGCATAGAAGAAGCTTTAAGGCAAGAGGGTAACGGCTTTATAAAAGCCGAAGTAATGAAAGATCTCAAGCAAATTGAAATACAGAAACCAACTTTTGCTGAGCTTGTAAAACAGGCTGTAAAACATCATGATCAAGGTATGTCACATTAACGATGCTATGTGACATCCTGTTGATAATCAGATTTATCAGCAGTTGTGATGCTTTGATCTATGCAGCCTTCTTGTTATCCAAATCGAACATGCTTGAGAATGCTTCATCCCATGAGCCTTTTGTTGCAGCTTTTGCATATTCTGTAACTCTGTTTTCAAAGAAGTTTGTATGCTCAGGTGCGCCCAAAATTTCATCAAGCCAAGGTAATGGATTACGCTCTATATGATATATAGAATCCATTCCAAGCTGATTTAGTCTACGGTCGGCGATATATCTGATGTACACTTTAACATCATGAGCTGTCATGCCTTCTACTGCATCTTCAAATTCAAATGCAAGATCTATGAATGCATCTTCGTGGTGTACAATTGTTTCGCAAGACTGAACCAATGAGGTCCTAAAATCATCATTCCATACTTCTGGATTTTCAGATAAGAATGTTCTGAACAATTTTATAATTGAGTTTGTGTGTAAGGTCTCATCACGCACAGACCATGCAACAATCTGCCCCATACCCTTCATCTTGCCAAAGCGCTGGAAGTTTAAAAGCATAGCAAAAGAGGCAAACAGCTGCATACCTTCTGTGAAAGCTCCAAATATAGCTAATGTTTTTGCAATACCTTGCTTAGAGTCAACGTTGAACTGTTGCATATAGTCATATTTGTCTTTCATTTCTTTATATTTCATGAAAGCTTGATACTCAACTTCTGGCATACCGATTGTGTCCAGCAGGTGAGAGTATGCATCTATGTGTATTGTCTCCATGTTAGAGAATGCAGCAAGCATCATCTGTACTTCAGTAGGTTTGAAAACTCTACTATAGTGACGCATATAGCAGTTGTTTACTTCTATATCTGCTTGTGTGAAAAATCTGAAAATCTGAGTGAGTAAATGCTTCTCAGCTTCTGATAAGTTCTTCTTCCAGTCCTTAACATCGTCTGCTAATGGTACTTCCTCAGGCAACCAGTGAATCTGTTGCTGTATTTTCCATGCGTCATATGCCCAAGGATATGCAAAGGGCTTGTAAATAGGCTCAGCGTTAAGTAGTGACATTTCGACCCCCGAAAATATATTTACAGACTGTACTGTATTTTGTAATAATGCACAAACAAAAATCATAATATTTATAGCATGAAAATCAGCTCAGGAAAATTCAAAAACAAAAATATTGCTACAAAAATCAAAGGAATAAAGGTGGAATATACACCAACTTCACTTAAAACGAGGCAGGCGATTTTTAATATATTGATGCACAACTACATGCCAGAGAGTGGTTTAGACGATATGGTGGTTGCAGATTTATGTTCTGGCAGTGGATCTTTAGGATTAGAAGCGCTATCTCGTGGTGCAAAACATGGGGTATTCGTTGATATAGACAATAATCAGATCAAGCTAGCGCGTGCAAATGCAGAAAATCTTAATATTACTGATCAATGCACCTTTATATGTAGTGACGCAAGAAGGCTAAGATCTTCCAATCATCACTGCGATATAGTGTTTATGGATGCGCCATATAAGAATAATATATCTGCAGAGATACTGGAGGCGCTCATCGGTGCCGATTGGCTTGCGAAAAGCTCCATTATTATTGTGGAGTGTGATAAACGTGTGGATTTGGATGTGCCACCGGCATTTGAGCTACTAGAACAAAGATTATACGGACGTGTTAAGGTATATTTCTTGATGTATAAATCAAAAGCAGTGTAAGATTCTCTCACTTTACATAAGACTGAGTAAAATATAGGCCTGCTCATCTTATGTTTAGAAGCGACACTCTAACGACAGGCCTATAGAAAAAGCTTTTACTCGCTTCTACCCTCGCTAATTTGCAAAGAATCATTACTGAGTTTATACGCGTAATAGAATATTGCTATAGCTACTGATTTTGGTATAGCGCCTGCCATACTAAAGTTGCCTTTTGGAACATCTATAATCTTTGCGCTTGGCAACTTATTTGCCTGCCTTTGCTGGTCACGTGTCAGCGCCGTATCAAAGGGGTGACCAAGCAGGCTAGCCATACCGCCAGCAATTGCTGTAGATCCATATTCCGTCTGTTTACTGTCACCCATATATGTTTTAAGGTGCTCATGAATTGTCTCAGCTAACCATTCCGTACCTAAAAACGTAGATTCTCTAGCAACTATTGATGCACCCTGTTTGAGTGAAATAGATCTCAAAGATTCTTTCCAATTTACGCCCATAGTTTGGCCATTAAATAGTGCAAGGGGATATATGCTTAAGATGGATACGCTCAACAAGCTGCACACTTTTGATTGTAAGCCATCAAGCCCAAGCATTGTGAGCCCATTATTTATGCCATTTGTAAGTATCATTTGCGTGCCTATTATGCCTATGATTGTTGGGGCAGCTTTTATTCCACCAAATATACTATTGTTTAGGTTGAAAGTAGGCCTATTTAAGCCAAGTTGATTTCTACTTTTCCAAACTAATCCATAATAAGGCACTATGATGGCAGGGCCAGCAGCAACCATGGAGATTAGTATATTGTTGTATATTTCTGTTATACGTTCTTTTTTTGTGTTCTGGTTTAATTGTAATATCTCCAATTTGTTTATTTAAATGATTTTATTTTTTAATCCAATACACCTGAAGCAAAACAGTAGATGTGAGAAACCAAGCACCGTGCTGCATTTTTGCAATACTGATGTTGAAATTCTAAGCCATATAGATGTAGAGAAAATCCCTAAAACATATGGGGTAAAATTTAAAAATACTGTCTTGGGTTATGGGTGTAAAAAATGGATCTCGGCTTAGCCGAGGACGATAAAGAAAATAGCGATGTAATTCTTTTGTACAGGTTGCACTTTAGAATCTCCATCATTCAAAAATAAAATGCAAAAATATTATAGTGTATACGCCCTTATAAAGCAATTAAATTTCTTTACCTTGAAGTAGTTTAATAATAATGTGTTTTTGTGTTAAACTAATCGGTGATTATAAATGGCTATCTATAAAGTATCTGATGAAAACTTTGCTAATGAAGTGTTGAATCATGCTGGTGTTACTATAGTAGATTTTTGGGCTGAGTGGTGTGGGCCATGCAGACAGTTAGGACCTATTTTAGAAGATTTTGCTTCTGAAAATATTGCTTCCATTAAAGTATGTAAGATGAATGTGGATGAGAATCCAGAAACGCCAAGCAAATACGGCATTAGAAGTATACCAACTTTAATTATGTTTAAAGACGGTAAGCAAGTTGCAACAAAAGTAGGTGTTTTACAAAAATCTGCTTTGATGGAATGGTTAAAATCTCAAGCCTAAGTGTATAGTTTGTACACGCAAGCAGAATATATAAAACACATAGAAAGTCTATTAGAAAGGCTAAATTCTGTGCATGGATACACAGTATATATTGGTGCTGAGATCGAATTTTATTTACACTGCGAGCAAGAGGTAATCGACAAGGTTTTAAAAGATGTGTTGGATTACTGCGATAGAGTTGAAAAAGAAAAGGGCTGGAAACAATTCGAACTTGTATTTGAAAAAACTAATAAAATTGAATCCATAGCTACAGATATAGCCGCTGCAAAAAACTTTCTTGTATTTGAGGCGAGAAGGCTTGAGGGTAGAGCCTTGTTTCATTCTAAGCCTTTCCCAGATGATTACGGGTCTGCGATGCACTTTCACTTATCGTTACATGATGAATATGGTGATAATGTATTCGCAGAAGGTTCTGTGGATGATAACAAAATTCTACAAAAATGTATTTCTGGTATTTTAAGCACTGCAGCAGAGTCCTTGTATTTATTATGTAAAGATGACGCCGATTACAATAGGTTTGTGCCAAAATTTATGGCGCCAACGCATGTTTCATGGGGTGGCAATAATAGATCTACAGTTGTTAGGATCCCGGATTCTGCGCCGGAGAGCAGAAGGATAGAATATCGATTGGCATCATCTAATAACGACCCAGCTGCTGCTATATTTTTAGTGATGTTAGGGTTGCTTTATGGACTAGAAAACGAGTTGCCTATCTATCCTCGCATATATGGTAATGCATATGATGAACAGTATTCTTTACAAGCTTTGCTAAAATCTATGAGTGAAGCCAAAAATTTGTTTGAAAAAGATGGTAAAATAGCTAATTATATAGGCAAAATCTTACATAGAGCAGGTAATTAAAATGTCTAAGCGAGTAGCATTGTTATTAGGTGGTAGATCATCTGAAAGAGACGTGTCATTGATGTCTGGTAGGGCGATATCAAAGGCGCTTAAAAGGCTTGGGCATGATGTTGTGGAAATTGACCCGCAAGATGATTTTATAGATCAGATAAAAGCTGCAAAGCCAGATGTTGTATATAATGCACTTCATGGTACATATGGTGAAGATGGTGCTATCCCAGGTATTTTGGAGTATTTTGGCATTCCCTATACACATTCAGGCATTATGCCATCTGCCATTGCTATGGATAAAGCGATGACTAAAAAATTATTGCAATCTCATGGTGTAGAGTTTGCAGAAGGCTTTGTAATAAGTTCAGTAGAGCTGATTGCGATGCTAAAAGCTGGTAAAGAGCCAATGCAACGTCCATATGTCATAAAAGCGACGAACGAAGGCTCAACAATCGGTGTGTACATAGTGCATGAACAAGATGATGAATTGGTAGAAAAGCTTAAATCTAGTCTGTGGACTCATGGTGAAAAAGTGCTGATAGAGCAGTATATACCTGGTAAAGAGCTGAGTGCAGCCGTAGTTGGTGGTAAAGCGATAGGTGTTTTGGAGTTAAGGCCAATACAAGGGTTTTACGACTATACAGCTAAGTATACAGAGGGCTTGACAGAGCATGTGTATCCAGCTGAAATTCCTCAGAAAGCATATGATTTAGCGTTGGAGTATGCTGAAAAGGCTCATAATGTGATAGAGTGTAGAACAGTGAGCAGATCAGATTTTAGATATAACCCAGCAAATGATTCTATATATTTTTTAGAAATCAATACTCACCCTGGATTTACTGATTTATCTATTGTGCCAGAGATTGCTGGATATAATGGCATATCTTTTGATGAGCTGGTTTCAAGGATACTTGAAGATGCTAAGTGTAATAACCAATCTTGATATTTAGAAAGTGCATTCGACAAAATTATACAAACAATTCAGCAAAGGTGCTAAAAAGAAGGCAAGCCCTGTTGCAGGTGCATTGTTTAAAAAATGTTTTGCGTTTTTTGTATTGTTTATAGTGGGGGCAGCATTGTTCCCAAAGGATTTAGATAAAACAATAGAGGTGCATTATAAAAAATCGCTAGAGCGCTTGAATCTCCATATCAAAAAGGTTGATATCTATGGCAATGAAAAGGTTGAAACCTCTGTTATTGAGAAACATATAGGCAATTTAGAGGGTGAAAATATATACTTGGTAGATTTAGAAGACGTAAGAAATAAAGTGTCTCAAGAGCCCTGGGTT
>JAJTIA010000031.1 GCA_021299995.1 Candidatus Jidaibacter sp.
AATATCACAATCAACCTGTGCGGAAAATTATCAACGAGATGATACGAGAGTTAGTAGAGTTTATGAAGGCAGATCTGGTTGCACAGACCAACATCATGATTAAAAACTATGGTGTTGAAACGCTCGAGGATGCCATGAATTGTGGTGTGGATATTGTGTCTTCATCAGATGGGGTAGAAAAAATGAAGTTGCAGCTCAAAGCTTTTTTGATGGAAAAAGTTTATAGAAACTATAAAGTGAATAGAATGATGATCAAATCTAAGACGATGATTAAGGATATGTATTCTTACTTCACTACGAATCCGGAGTGCTTGCCTACCAATTGGTATAAAAAGATGGACGCTTCAAATAAGCAAGATGTATCCACAACTGTTATAGATTATATAGCAGGGATGACAGACAGATTCGCTATAGACGAACATAAAAAAATTTTTGATCAAACTTATTTTTAGTGAAATATATGGCGACAGCATACAATAATGAATTTTATTATAACGAAGCTCTAGGAGATGATGTAATAATCTTACCAGAGCAGATTAAGATGTATAAAGAGAGGGTAGAGAAGATATTTAAATTCTTGGATACTACTGATGATAAAACTCAATACTATAAAGTTTTGCATAAAAAAAATAAGGATCTTTTAATAGGCGATAACAAGCGCTTGGGTGCAGAACTTGCAAAGAGATTTAAATATTTTGTTTTTATAGGAATGGGTGGCGCAATACTAAACCCTATGATGGTGAGATCCTTTTGTGGTAATGTTAACCTATTGAATAATACCTTTTTTATCAACAGCACAGACCCACTTTTGATTAAGAGCATGCTAATAAAGGTAAAGTTAGAAGAAACTTGCTTTATACCTATTAGTAATTCTGGTGAAACTACAGAGACATATACAGTTGCAAAATTTTTGATTAAGAAGATGCGGGATGAAAAAATTCCTAATTTTCATGAGCATTTTGTTTTTATTACAGCCAATGAAAGCTCGCGTTTATATAAAATGGCTGCAGAGCATTCAATAAAAACTGTGCCATACGATCCAGATGTTGGGGGGAGATTTTCTACATTTTCCAACTCAGCTATTTTGCCTGCAGCAATTATGGGATTGGATTTAGATGGGTATCTTGACGGCGCAAATAGCATTGTAGATGAGTTTTGGAAAAACAGAGAGAACTCACGATCAGCTAGAGCTGCTTTAAACATGCTGCTGTCTAAAAAAAGAGTGATTGCATTATATACATATTATAGCGAGTTAAGGCCATTTACAGAGTGGTACGCGCAGATTATTTCTGAATCGCTAGGCAAAAATAAAGTGGGATATGTGCCATTTTATGGCGTTTGCCCTATGGAGCAGCATACATCGTATCAATATTTCTTAGATGGTGGCAATGACTCTTTAATCACTATGATTTATGGTGAGAACCATTCAGATATTAAAGATAGTGACTATGCTGAGCTTAATGAAGTTAATGATAAATTCTTTAAGGCGTCTGTTGAATTTATGCAGAATCAACAAATCCCAGTGCGCACTATAGAGCTTAAAAGTTATGATGCATATTCATTCGGCGCACTTTTGATGCACTGTACAATAGAGATAGTATTTTTAAGTTTATTGCATGAATTTCATCCTTTCGATCAACCTGCTATGGACGAATGTAAAAAATTTGCTTTGAACAAGTACTTTGCCTAAAAAAATTGATTAGCATTGCATAGATGTGATATCATTACACTCAAATAACAAGTGATATAATGTAATGAGATCTGGCTCCGACAAAAATTTTTTATCTTCTGTATATGTATCTAATAATATAGATAAGCCGGATGATTTAGATATTTTCATAGATGGTATGACAGCTGCACACTTTGCAGCTTATGAAGGTAATAGAGGTTTATTATATCCTATGTCTCAAGAAGAGCTATCAAAAGAAGATGAAGATGGTTGCAGCGCTATACATTATTTGATGAGAAGGGGTGATGCTTATTCAATAAAAGCCTTATTAGATGGTGGAAAAATTGCACAGGGATATAAAGATAGTAAGGGTAACAACCTGCTGCATTTAGCATTTATATATGGATTGAATGATATCATAGATGATTTGTTAAAGTTAGAAGGGCTAGATAAAAATGCGTTAAATAGTGATAAAGATACCGCGCTCAATATAGCTTTTATTAATAATCACAAGAATTTAGAAACACTTGATTTGCTAAAGCAAAATGGTTGCAAAATAAATAGGCATAATATTAAATTCTCGTTGGCGGAATTAGAGAATGTACAGTTAATTCAATGGTTTAATGACAATATATCAGAAATTTTACCAGAGCTCGAGTTAACAGAAGAGCAGAAAAAATCTGAAGCAGAAGATGCTGCACTTAAACAAAGCATAAAGCAAGATAATATTAGATTTTGTAAAGATATTGCTCAATATAATGCGATACTCTTAAATAGACCTGAAGCATTAAAGATATTGCTTGGTGATAAGAAGCCCGGCGATGAGAAACTCCCTGTAAACAAGGACTGGTTTTTAGCAGCATTAAGTCATGGCAAATTAGATGTATTAAAAGTGCTTTTAGAAAAAGCTACACCTGTTGACATATCTAAAGATGTTATTAAGCGTGATGATTCTTGGTTGTATCAAGATTATCCAAGAAAGGATAAAGGAATAAGTTACTATATCGCACGTGATCGTCGCAAGAAGATATGGTATAATTGGGAGAGAAAAAAGCAAAGTGCTGTGTTTTATGGAGTGGGTGCAACAACTCTAATGGGTTCTCTCACGCTTGCTGTACAAGAAGCACCAATATTGTTTGGAAGCCCACTTGCTACATTTTTTACTGGTGTATTTGTTGCAGCAATAATTACACATTCAACAACAAATTTGTATACAGATTATATATGCACGCCCCGCCTAATTAAGCAATTGCAAGATTTAGAATCTAAAAAAGAGACTGCTGGAATTAACAATAAGTTAGAAGAAGATATACAAAAACTTACAGAACGCTCCAAGCGTGCTGAATTATCAGATGTACAAAAGCAGTTCCTTGCGGCATGTATTAAAGGAGATGTAGAGAGTGTAAGAAACTTGCTTGGTGGAGATGATAAAGATAATTGTTTAAATTCTGCAACAATTAATGGTCTACAAGGTGTGCATCTTGCAGCATTGTTTGGACAGAATGCATTGTTGAAATTATTTGCGCCTAATGTGCTAGAAACCGCTCTGGACAAAAAAGGTCGTACCCCATTTGCACTTGCGTTGCTAGGCAATAATAAAGATACAATTGAATACTTTATGAAGCAAGTCTTGCATGTAAAATCTAAAGATGCAAACAACCATTCGCCGCTTACAGTTTTGTTAAGATATGGCACTAGAGAGAATATCGATGCTTGGATTAGTAAGAACTTCAAATATTATAATTTAGATTCTCTTCTAGGTATATTAGGTACACAAGAGACTGTAGATAATTTATTTGCTTTAAGTCATTCAAAAATGAGCAATGACGACAAAACCGAAAATTTAGATACATTATTTAAATGTTGGGATATGGAATATAGATCAGATCAATCGATTGAGACGGATCCAATATATAAAATGGCAGATAATCCTGATTTGCTAGATATGCTTTTATCTAAGAACAAAGAGCTTCTAGATGAGATGAATTTGAAGAGATGGTCTTATAATAATCATTTAAATGCAATAGAAATAGCCCTACAATATACATCTAAACTTGATGCAGTAAATAATGTAAGCCCGCGTCACTTGCCAATTGCTAAGGCTCTATTAAAACATATTCAAGATGACAGCGAAGCATTGTCTCAGTTTTTTAAAAAAGCACCAGGGATTTGGTCCAACCAAGATATGTTTTCTAAAGCTGGTTATTATCATGAGAAAAAGATGTGTGCATTACTTTCGAGCGTCTCGGCCTGTGCAGTGTTATATATATCTTGCAAAAACTTTGGATTGGAAGGATTCTGTGCTTCAATTTTGATTTCGCCTGCCACTTTCAAAGCTGTAAAATATCTGTATCAAGAATACAGGCTAAAACCTACAGTAGTGCAGAATATCTTGGAGCTGTAATTATATAGACTGCTGAGATTTTTTTAATGCAGATCACGAGCTTGGGCTTCTTTCATGTATTCTATCACGTCATGCGAGTTTATATGCTCAATGATGCTAGGTTTATTGTATCTATCAGAGTAAAGATCATACAAAAAAAATGTGGATGAAGATAAGGCCTGTTTGAGGTACTCAATGTTATTGTGCGCTGCTTTAAACATGTCTGGATGATTGAGCGCTAAATATTTACAATCTGCTATATTACATTTTCTGCCTTTGTGTAGGATTGTAATAGTACATAAAATCGACTTCATATCTAAATTTGTAGATCGCATTATATTCATGCATTGATCTGGCGTTATGTGGTAGTTGTTATATGCAATTTCTACATCAATAAAATGCTTGATAAAAGTGCTGCAGTTAAGTTTATAAGCGTTATGAGTGATCTCGCAGCTCAAGTATATATTGAAGAAATGTATGAGAGATGCAAAACGTAATGGAGCTTGTTTTACCTTCTCTATCGTAGAATTTGATGCGAGTATAATACTGATGATATCATTGAAGTGTATGTTATATGGGGGCTTTGTAAGAGTATATAGCTCCTCATCTCTAATAGCCTGATTCGCTACATTTACAGCTTGAAATAACTCAATATGTGTGAGTGGCTCGGGCGATAGTATTGCATGCTTTATTATATATTCTAATGCTTCGTGGTTATTTAAAATGTATGCAAATGTTCGTGGAGATGATACGAAAAACTGATCATCCAAAAATTGAAATAAATGCTCAGAACTCGCAATCTTGTATAAAGCCTCAGAATATAGCTCTAGTAAATTTTTTACCGTAATATTAAGGGCATTTGAAAGAAATAATATTTTGTTGTTTCCAAGATCTACTTTTTTACTTCTCAACGCTTTTATGTCATCAGATGAAAGGCCAATGCAATATGTAACGTAATGCTTTGTTATTTTGTAATGCTGTATAATTAGGTCTATGGAATCATGAGGCTTATAAAAAATAACACGCATTTCTTCTTTCGATATCCCTGCTTTTTCAAGCTTCTCTACGATACCAAGTAAATGTCTAAGGTTGATAGAGGGAGATTTATCTAACAGCTGTAACAATTTGGTTGGATGTATCTTGTACTCTTTATATATCCTCTCTATTCGCTCTTTTTTATCTTGTAAGAAGAGGGTTAAGTCGTGTGCGCAAAATCCAAAACCTTTACCTATAAATGGTTTTGAGAGTTGCTGTATCGAGATTTGGTAATGGTCTAGATAATATATTGCTGGATCTGGCTGTTGACACAAATATTCAATAACTTCAAGGCTATCTTCAGCTATTTTGATAATGGCTCTAGCATCTATGTGATTGTGCTTAATAAGAGTCTTGAAACCTTCTTGATGCTTTGTGAATAAAAACTCTGTTGCTGCACAGTTTTTAATTGCAAGTTTTAGTAAAGATGTTGGGTGAATATCATGCTCTTGGTATAAAATACTCATCAACGCAGGGTTTTTTGCAATTGCGCCGAACCCGTCAAATGGAAAGCTAGCGTGTATAGCATCCAATACTAAGCTCAGAGGAACTTCATATATCAATATTAGATCGCAAACAGTGGCCGCATGCTGAGAAAGGCTGTATAGTATTGTCCACCTTGAGCTCTGTAATATATCAAGTAATTGATCTGTAGATAATATCTTTTTATCAAGCAGCAATCTTATGCCCGCGGCATGTAATGTAAGCCCAGAAAAAGCCACAAGATTATCAATGTTGTTGGAAAATGATAGTAGGTCTCGATGCGTAAAGCCGTATTTTGTATAAAGGTCATCGAAAATGGATGGGTTTTGTAAAAACTCTATCAAATTTCGTGTATTTTGATATTTGGAAATAGATGCAATATCATATATTGAGAGGCTATGTGTTTTAATATAATGCACAACAGCTTGTGCATATTTCAATAACTCTCTGAGTGCATATGGTTGATTTGAAGCTAAATACTTTAACTGAATAACAGATATGCTGGGGTGCTGAAGGAGTATAGGGACATTGTGTATATATTGGCAGCAATGGCCCCCTGCAGAATTGATAATAGAGTCAAAGTCTGATGGCAAGATCAGTGCATAAGCGACTATATCATCACGAATAGATGAATCTTTATTGGTTGCCAGCATACTTATACTATCAAAATCTCTTAGATTTACGCGTCCGTTGCCACCAGATCATCATTTGCAGACTCTCCAACTGATGCTACATCTAATAATTTATCTGAGATATCGTTACTACTCTTACGCAATTTTGCCTCAATTTCTTCAGCAATTTTTGGGTTATCTTTTAGATGTTGCTTAGCATTTTCTCTACCTTGGCCAATGCG
>JAJTIA010000011.1 GCA_021299995.1 Candidatus Jidaibacter sp.
AGCGCACCTCATCCCTACGCGTGCACGGTCTTTATTTACAAGCCTGCATATTGCACCACCTGCGGGATAATAAACACCTGTCACAGCGCCAGTACCTATCACAACAAGCTTATCTTCTATATAAGGACTACTTGCATTAGAAACTTTGTTATGCAAAGCCGCTGCATTATCTTGTGCAGCTGAGTAGCTTGATAATACAAATGTCAATACTATCGATACTAGAGCTGTAAATTTTCGCTTCATAAGCTTGATATTGTTTAAGTTTTGTAATCAATCATATGCCCTGAAACCAAAAGTGCAACAAAATTAAAAACAAATAATCAACCAAATATTCGCTATTTCTCTTGTTGACCTAAGGTGATGGCTACATTAGCTTGTGATCTATGTATTAAATAATCGGTTACAACATGAGAAAAATCGGGATACTAATATCACTGCTACTATTAGCTTTCATTGCAAACTTCTCTTTGTGGTTTTGGAATACGCATCTAATAAAAGATGCTCTAAACCAGTTTAAAAAAGAACTGGCATATAACAACATACAATTGTCATATGCAGATATCTTTTTTTCTAATTTTAAATCTTGGAAACCATCTGGACGCGTTGAGAACATTGATATATCATATGGGTACTCCAATAAAAAGCATCTACATATTGAAAACCTTCACTTCATTGTCAAGCCTTTCCAACACAAGGTAAGGTTATTTACTAATGATAAAGTCTTGTTTGGCACTCATGAAGGCAATAAGAGCAATGCTTATGAAATCACATTCAATGATACTGAAAATACCAAGCTAGAAATTGCTTTTGACCAATCAATCAGATCAATTATCAATGTGTTAAATGATCATGATGCAAACAAATTAGGGTTGTTAAAGTCATTACAATACCAAGACTCTGGCTTTAAAATGCGTGATACGCAACTAAACTTAGAGTATCTATCTAGCTCTGATAATTACGCACAAATCGATGTTTCAACAACCGAAGAATTCAAAAGACTAAATACAAATATCAAAATAAATAAAATAGTACTAAATCCCGAGTACAATCAAGGGCATCCAAACCCCATGTATCTGCTGCATGCACGAAATGGTAGCATATCTGTTGGAGTAGATTTTTCTTTCGAAGAAAAACCTAGTCAACTTCAATACGAGATGGCAAAAAACCCTGATTTTAAAAAGAAAGGTGTAAAGCTAGTTCTAGATTCGTATGAACTAAAAATCAAAGACATGCACTTTGATACTGCACTATTTCAATCTAGCATCTCTGGAACCGTGACAAAGGAGCCCTCTGTAGTTATTCCAAACGCTAATCTGGATATGCAAATCAAGAAATACAGCGATATGTTCAATTACCACATCTCTCTATATAACATAAACGTTGATGATCTTTTGACAGAGCATCCATTTCTTCCACTCAATAAAATACAACCTGATAAAAAAAATTCATTCATTTCATTCTTTAAAGAGCTTGGTGATGTTTCTGGTGATGATATGAAAATTAAAATACATAAAGAAACAGGTGGTGATGTTATGATAGGCAAAAAGAATGCATTGCAATTTCTATCTGATCTACAGCAGATGCTCGAAAAGCCTTATGCAAAAAACTAAAAATAGTGAGATTAAGTGTTAGAGATTCTTTTATTGCTCTCGTTTATTGCATCTTGTGGTAGCATTTGTGCTGTGATGTTCAAGTTCAGCTCTCTCAAACAGCAGATATACGAGCTTTCAAAGCTTAATGAGCAATCAATCTCAACAATGAAAAGTGATCTTAGCAGTTATCTCGCTCAACAACAAAACAACGTTACGTTAACACTATCTTCAAACCTAGAATCAATAAACCACAATTTGATTAACCTTACAAAACTAAACGATTCAAAGTTCGATGCACTTAAGACAAGCATTGATGACAAGCTGTATAAAATGCAATCGGATAATGCCGATAAACTTGAGAAAATGCGATACACAGTTGAAGAAAAGCTACAAGAAACATTAGATAATAGGCTTTCTAGCTCTTTTAAGATTGTGTCAGATCATCTAGAACAGGTGCATAAAGGGTTAGGTGAGATGCAATCTTTAGCCTCTGGTGTTGGGGACATTAAAAAGATTTTCTCTAATGTTAAAACGCGTGGCATATGGGGAGAAATACAGCTTGAAGCAATTTTAGAGCAAATGCTATCATCTCAACAATACGAGAAAAACGCTAAAGTGAAGGAATCGTCTGCAGAGCGTGTAGAGTTTGCTATAAGATTACCAACAAAAGATCAAGGCAAATATGTTTTGCTTCCAATAGATTCAAAACTACCACTGGAGCATTATGAACGATTAATCGACTCAATCGCAAACGATTCGATAGAACAAATAGAGATCAACAAAAAGGCGCTAGAAAACTCAATTAAAAAACAGGCAAAAGAAATTGCGAGCAAATATATCAACACCCCTCTCACTACCGAATTTGCCATTTTGTTCTTGCCAATAGAAGGCCTGTATGCAGAGGTTCTTAGCATCCCTGGGTTGGCCGACACAATAAACCGAGAACACAAAATTGTAATAACTGGCCCTACCACGCTTTCAGCTCTATTATCTAGCTTGCAAATAGGGTATAGAGCAATTGCAATTGAAAAGCGCTCCACAGAAGTATGGAAAGTATTAGGCACTTTAAAGAGCGAATTTTCCAAGTTCACATCCATTATATCCAAAACAAAAGAAAAGCTAGACCAGGCTGTTAAGGTCATTAGCACAGCAGAATCACGTGGGCATATGATATCTCAAAGACTTGAGAACATTGAGTGCGACATAGATTCAGTCGATACAAATGACAATGATATGATTTTAGAACCATTATTCAAAAAAAATGGAACAACAGACGATAAATAACTTAAAAATACAAGTTAAAGTTTACCCAGGTAGCAAGAAGCAATCTATAGAATGCTTATCATTTTCCGGTACGCTAATTTCGCTAAAATCACATATCCATGCGCAGCCAGAAAACGGAAAGGCAAATAAAGCACTAATCGATTTATTATCTGACTATTTTTCTGTACCAAAAAGCAAAATTCAGTTACACTCTGGCGCTACATCTCGCAATAAAGTTTTGTTAATTGCAGAGATCTCAGATAAAAATTTAGAGCACATACCAAAACAATTAAGCCTATGTTAACACTAGCATTCGACCTCACATTTCAAGACCTGTATTCGGCAGATGGAATTAAAAAATTGCACGCACATTGGCTTGCTTACTTAAAAGAATATTCAGAAGAGTATTTCTATGTTTACAGTAATGGATTATCCCTTGATAAAAAGGCAGAGTCGCAACTCATTATAGACCTAAGCCCAATCTTAGAAGACTTTATCGGTGAACTTTTTGGGATTAAGCATGAGCTTCATAATATCTGCTCTCTATACAACAAATTGAGCGCTATAACTCGAGTGAAGCGCCTATTTGTACAAAGACAAGCCGTAAAGCAGTATAAACCAGAGCAAATACCAAATATAGAGTTATTAGAAGAAGCCGGCATCAACCTAGGAGATGAGCTTTCATTCGCAACAGCTGTTGAAGAATGGGAGAACTCTGGTAACACAGAAATGCTAGAGCATGCAAAAATCTACGCTGGGTGGGCTACTCTTCACCCAGATGGCGTTGCAAAACATAAGGACGATGTTCTTTTTAAAACTCCAAAAAAACTCGAATATGCAAACCTCATATCTCTAAAAAGAATTGATAATTCTCTTTGCTCCGAGCATATGGAACATAGGAATGGTTTTAACCTTAATGATCATGGTGTTGGGCATATCAAAGCTTTAGATCAGGCTAACTACTGTATACATTGCCATCATCAAGGCAAAGATTCTTGCTCTAAAGGTATGAAGGATGTGCAAACCAACTCTTTTAAAGTAAATGAACTCAAAGTAAATTTGCTCGGATGCCCTCTTGAAGAAAAAATCTCAGAGATGAATTTGCTGAAGTCACAAGGCTCTGTTATAGGAGCTCTTGCAACAGCAATCATAGACAATCCAATGCTTGCTGCCACAGGGCATAGAATCTGTAACGATTGCATGAAAGCTTGTATATATCAAAAGCAGGAGCCGGTGAACATACCGATGGTTGAAACTCAAACGCTGAATGATGTACTAGATCTACCATGGGGCTTTGAGATATACTCACTACTTGCAAAATGGAATCCGCTCAACTTCAAGCACCCACACATGAAGGCAAATAGCAACTACAAGGTATTGGTTGTGGGATTAGGGCCTGCTGGCTTTACTATGGCACACCATATGTTAAATCATGGCTGCACAGTAGTTGCAGTAGATGGTGCAAAAATAGAGCCATACGATCCTAGCATTTCTGGAATCGATTATTTTGGTAATCGCACAGAGTTTAAGCCAATCAAATATGTGCGACAAGAGATTTTTGAAGATCTTGAGACGCGTTCACCTCAAGGCTTCGGTGGAGTTGCAGAATATGGTATCACCGTAAGATGGGATAAGAACTACTTAAGCTTGATACGTTTAATGCTTGAACGCAGAGGCAATTTCCGCATGTATGGTGGCATTCGTTTTGGCGGCACAATAGATTACACAATCGCCAAAAACTTAGGGTTCGACCATATAGCGCTTTCAATGGGTGCTGGCAAACCAAATTTACCTGATGTTACCAACATGATGGCGAAAGGGTGTCGTACAGCATCTGACTTCTTAATGTCACTGCAGCTAAGTGGAGCAGCGCTCAAAGACTCGCTTGCAAACTTACAAATACGCTTGCCCGTATTGGTAATTGGTGGCGGCCTTACAGCAGTAGATACAGCAACAGAAAGTTTGGCTTATTACAAGCTACAAGTTGAGAAATTTTTACAGAATTATGAAAAACTTGGTGAGTCTATTTTTGATGGATTATCTGAAGAAGACAGTATAATAACCAAAGAATTTATAGAACACGGCAAGGCAGTAAAACAAAACCCTGATAAAGCTATAGAGCTTATAAAATCTTGGGGAGGTGTCAAAATCATATATCGCAAAACCATTCAGGACTCACCTGCATATAGACTGAACCATGAAGAGCTGGAAAAAGGCTTGGCAGAAGGTATAGAATTTTTAGAACATATAGACCCTGTAATGGTGAACTTAGATGAATTTGACGCATGTGAATCCCTAACACATAAAACTGGCACAATTGCAGCGAGAAGCATTATGATAGCAGCAGGCACACAACCAAACACTACGCTTTCTATAGAAGACGAAATGAATTTTAAGCTCGATGGCAAATATTTTCAAGCAATAGACAACTCATTAAATGTTATAACACCCCAGTTTATTGCAAAGCCAGAATCTGTAGAAATCTTCACAGTTCGTCATCAAGTACCAAGCGTATCATACTTGGGCGACCTTCATCCATCTTTTGTTGGGAACGTTGTAAAAGCAATGGCAAGCGCTAAAAATGCTGCACCTATTGTTGCAGCGCATCTATTACATGCTGCACCTCAAAACAAGTCTGAAGCCCAATCATTCTTTGCAAGCTTAGATAAACAACTGCTTGCAATAGTGCATAAACTGGTAAAGTTAACTGACACAATATACGAGATCATAATACATGCGCCACTCGCTGCCAGTCAATTCAAGCCTGGTCAGTTTTATAAGCTACAGAATTTTAGAAAATATGCTCCACATATTAATGGTTATAGCTTAGCATTCGAGCCTCTCGCACTAACCGGTGCTTGGATAGATGAAAAAGCTGGCATTATCTCTCTTATAGTCTTAGAGATGGGTGGATCCTCTAACCTATGCAAAGCTCTTAAAATTGGTGAACCTGTTATACTAATGGGACCAACTGGCACACCAACCGATATTCCACACAATGAAACTGTGATGTTAGTGGGCGGTGGCCTAGGTAATGCAGTGCTTCTATCAATTGGCAAAGCACTACGCAAGAATGGATGCAAAGTAGTATACTTCGCTGGATATAAAAAAGCAGAAGACAGATTTAAGCAAGCTGACATAGAGTCAGCATCTGATATCACAGTGTGGTGTTGCGATGAGTCTGAATTAAGTAAAACACGCTCCACAGATTTATCATTCTATGGCAATATGTTGGAATGTATAAAAAAATACAGCACTACAAATACAAGAATCAATCTTAAAGATGTAGACAGGATAATAGCAATAGGCTCAGATAAAATGATGGCAGCAGTGGCATATGCCCGCCACAATAGCTTACAAAACTTGTTCAAAGAGTCTCACATCGCAATAGGCTCTATCAACTCGCCAATGCAGTGCATGATGAAGCAGATCTGTGGACAGTGCATACAGAGGCATGTAGACACAGAAACTGGTGAAGAAAGCTATATTTATTCGTGTGAAAATCAGGATCAATTGCTTGATGAAGTAGACTTTAAAAATCTCGGAGATAGACTCTCCCTAAATTCTGCACAAGAACAAGTATGCAAAAAAGTGATAGCAAATTTAGTATAAAACACTAGAAAAAACAGTGAAAACAATATATAATTGCTTCTAAATAACAATGCAGAGCAAATAATGACATTAACTAAAAACACTTTAATGAAAAGATCAGAATCTTATCGTCAGATCAAATTCTCTAAATTAAAATCAAAAGGCTTTTCTCAGCAAGATATAGAAGATATGGGTGCAGAACTCTCAAATATATGGGGACATAAATTTATTATTGATGTAGTAAATGAAATAAAATCTGAGTACAACATCTCTTATGCAAAAGCGAAATTTATTTTAGATAATATCACAGAAACATTATCGAGCGATGATGTATTCAACATAATTGAGCCATTTGATGAAACTACCATGAAGCTAGTCTATAAATTGCATACCTATTTTGCAATACCACTTGAAGACGCAGCAAACGAAGCTTGCTTGTTAGAAGATAAAGAAAAAATCTTGAATAGCAGTAATCTAAGATATCTCACAAAAACGCTTATAGAGATAAAAGATATGTCTATTTCTGAAGTTGCTAATACCGTGTCTAAATATTCATCTATTACCGATGAGCAATTATTTAACATAGGTGTATTTAGAGTGAAAGATATAGCATCTGGCAGCATGACTCTTGATCAGGTGCTACAAAACACTTCTAAATATGGGACACATGGATATATAGGAAGTGATACAGGCAAACAGCCTCATTATTCATTGTTTGATTATGTCAAAGCGTTTTTTGGATACAAAGACATAGAGAGCGCAGACGCCACTGACATAGACACATACACAAAACCTGTTGAGCTAGTATATGAGATGGATACAGCAGATGTATCAAACACTATAGTATGATCAAGCACAAATGGTAGATGTTATGAATATTACTCATGAAAATCTTATAGCTGAACTTGAAACTGCGAGAAAAAAGTTTGTGGATGATTTAATGAAAAATCACTATTGTACCAAATCTATGGTGCTAGATAACACTCCAGACATAGATCTTAAAGTAAAGTCAAACGTGTATTATGATCTAGCTTCCAAGCTCAATTCTGCTCACAATATAGATTACTATACTGCATATGCTATTATAAGGTTTATCACACCTGATTTTGCAAGCAATGATATTTTAGACATCATTAAACAATACCAAAACGATGATTTATATATAAAATTGTTTTATAATTTTTCATTTTACAGTGCTATTCTTGTAGACATAGTAGCCAAAGAAATAGCACTCATTGAAAATAAAGAATATGCAATCAAATCTACTGATGTCAAGTTTTATGCAGAACAAGCCTTCTTAAATCATCCTGAATGCAAAGAGCTCTCCATATCAAATATATGTAATTTATTTGCGACCCATTCAGAAATCACAGAAGAACAGATTAGATATTTAGTTTTTTACAGATTTGAAGATATAGCATACGGCAGCATTACATTAGAAGAAGTGTTATACAACACATCTGAATATTATTCAGATGGCTCATGCAATAGCGCAATTGGGCTCAAGCCATTCTCATTATGTCTTGCTGAATCTCTCAATTCATTCTTTCACATACCAGAATCACAAGATCTTTTACACAAGATATATTCAAACATAACTCTTGAGCAAATCTTAGTTGATGAGCAAATACAATCTGATACATCATCAGAGATTTGATTTCACTCTGACAAAAATTTTTCCAAGCGTCGCTTTCTTATATGCGAAGGAGCAATGTTAAGCATTGTACGATATTTTGCTACAGTACGCCTAGAAATATTGATCCCAATCTCGTGTAATCGTTCTGCAAGCTCATCATCAGAAAAAGTTTTACTATCAGCCTTCTCACTCTCAACGATTTCTTTTAATTTTTGCTGCACACTCTTAGTAGATATCAAATCATCAGACACATTAGATGTAAGTGCATTTGTAAAAAAATATTTGATCTCATACACCCCCCTTGGTGTAGATAAAAACTTGTTACTCACCCGACTTATAGTACTTTCATGCATTCCTATTTTTGCCGCAATATCAGATAAAGTCATAGGCTTGAGATAATCCAATCCGTATTTAAAAAAATCACGCTGCTCTTTCGCGATTCTATCTGCTATCTTGATAATAGTTTCAGATCTCTGATATATAGATTTTAACAGCCAGTTTGCAGATTGAAACTGATCTGCGCAAAACCGCTTTTCCGAGATGTTGCGTGTTGTTTCAGAAATCTTTGCAAAATATTTACTATTCACAAAAACCTTAGGTAAAACATCGGTATTAAGACGTGCGTAAAATATACCCGCGTGATCTTCAACAATAAATGCATCTGCAACCCTAGATTTTACAACTTCATGCGCAAAATTTCTACCTGGCTTAGGCTCTAATTTTTGCACCATCTTGATCAAATCTCTTACTTTATCCAAGCTACAACCAATTGTTTTAGATATCTTAGAAAACTCACCTTTTGCAATCATCTCCAAGTTCTCGATCAGAGATATTAATTGAGTGTCATCACTATATTTTTCTAGCGCCTGTATAGTCAGACAGCTTTTCAAATCTACTGCATATACACCCACTGGATCAAAAGTCTGGAGAACAGATAGAACAGCTTCAACAAATTTCTTCTTAACATTGAGCGCAGATGCAATCTGATCTATAGTTTCACTGATATATCCATTAGCATCTAGAGTATCTGTTATATAGCATGCCACCGCCCTCTCTTTTGAGTCTCCGAAACAAATATTCACCTGCTCTATCAAATGCTCTTTAAGACTTTTACGGTCATCACGCAGATTTTCTATGCTGGCATAGCCATCGCCAACTGATCGAGACTCATATCTCAAATAGCTATCTGATTCCCATGCATTATCAATTTCTTGGTTGTCATTATCTTGATTGCTAGAAGCAATAGAATCTTCTCTGGTATTTTCTACATCAATAAACGGATTCACCTCATATTGCTGTGCAACATACTCAGATAATTCTACACTCGTCATCTGCAATATCTTCAGTGACTGTTGCATTTGCTTGGAGAGCACCAATGCTTGAGCCCCCTTTAAAGATAGTTTTTGATCAAACACAAAACCAAATGCAAATAATTTATTTAAATACAATCTAACCGATTGTTTTTCTTATTTCGAGCACTTTTATTTAGTGGGACAAGAAATATTGACCAAATCTGGATTGATACAAATACACCAATACAAAGAGATTATGCCTAAGTTATTGCTTATTATTTTATATAAAATGGTTTTACCTTTTTCAATTTATCGACTATTGTATTTTTCTATGATGATTTTAATTAATTCAAGTAGCAGGCGTTTATATGACATTTACATTACCACAAGATTACGCACCATCCGACAAAGAAGAATACATGAATCCAAAGCAGTTAGCATATTTCAGACAAAAACTTTTGAACTGGAAAGCTGAGCTAGCACAAGAATCTCAAGCAACAATGGATCATTTGAAAGATGAAACTTGGAACGAACCAGATCTAAATGACAGGGCATCCGTCGAGACAGAAACTGGCTTAGAGCTCCGTACACGCGATAGATACCGAAAATTAATGACCAAAATTGATGAAGCGTTAAAGCGTATCGAGGATGGGACATATGGCTATTGTAGCGAAACTGCGGACCCTATTGGTGTAAAACGCCTTGAAGCGCGACCTATAGCTACACTTTCAATAGAAGCACAAGAGCGTCATGAGCGCTTTGAAAAAAGCCACAGCGAAGACTAATTTATTTTATTGCTCATAATCCTTTTTAATATTATTCTGTGTTTCAATTATAGAGTATCAGAGAGATTGTTCATGTCTTTAACTAAAGAAAATGTAAAAAAAATTGCTTCACTTGCAAAATTTAAGCTATCAGATGCTGAAGTAGAGAAATACTGTGGAGAACTAAACAAGATATTCTCTTGGATTGATGCATTAAATGAGGTTGACACATCTAATGTAGACGCTCTCAATGCAGTAAATTCTCAATACACTAGCATGAGACCAGATGTTGTAACTGACGGAAACATTAGAGACGCCATACTCTCTAACTCCGCACACTCTAAATATGGATATTTTGTAGTACCAAAAGTTATAGAATGAGCATAAATCACATACTAATAGTAGAAGATGATGATAAAATAAGAGCACTGCTCACCAAGTTTTTATCAGATAATGGTTTTGTGATTTCCTCATCTCCTACGATTAGCGGTGCTTTTGAGCTACTTTCTTATTTTAAGATAGATCTTATCATATTAGATATAATGCTACCTGATGACACTGGATTCAATTTCATTACAAAATTCGACAATAAAAACAATATACCAATCATAATACTATCTGCATTGGGACATGTTGATGATAAAATATACGGACTTGAAAACGGGGCTGTAGACTATATGACCAAGCCATTCGCTCCAAAGGAGCTGTTGCTTAGGATCAATAATATTCTTGATATGAGGAAGCCCTCAGCCCCTACTCATTCTATATCATTTGGTGAGTTTATCTTTAATCAAGAAAGCGGGCTTCTTACTACAAAATCGAATGAATCTATACATCTTACCAGTAATGAACGTAATTTACTGAAGCTGCTGTCACACAAAATGGGCGAGCTTATTTCTCGTGATGAAATATGCACGCATTTTAATAATGCAAATCACAACACAATTGATACTATGATAAATAGATTGCGGCAAAAAATAGAGCCAAACCCTAAAAAGCCCCAATTCCTTATAACAGAGCGTAACAAAGGATATGGACTATGGTCTTAAACAGCACATCTTCATCCAGCAGGCCAATTTTAGAAATCGATTTAAATAACCTAGTATACAATTACAAACTCGCACAACAGTTAGCTTCCTATTCTAAAGTCTCTTGTGTTGTCAAAGCAAATGCTTATGGACTTGGCGCTGTCCAAGTATCTAAAGCGTTATATCAAGCTGGATGCAGAGATTTTTATGTAGCATACCTTGAAGAAGCAATGCAGATAGCACCTAATTTAGACCAATCAAACATATACATTCTAAGCTCTAACACTACAGAGGAGCTCTCAGAAAGCGTGAAGCTTGGATTCATACCAGTGCTAAATACTACATATGCTGTATCGCGCTATAAAAAGCTTGGAGATCATTTATCATGTGTTGTTAATTTCGACACAGGTATGACAAGAGCAGGCCTAAATATGAGCGATGCTGATATGCTAGATGTAGGGGGGCTCGATGTTAGATACATAGTTAGCCACCTTGCATGCGCTGATGAACCAGATCACCCTCTTAATGCAGAACAACTCAGCTATGTAAAGCGATTACATGCTCAATTTCAAAATATACCAATATCATTCGCAAATTCATCTGGCATTTTTTTAGGAAAAGAATACCTATTCAATCAAGTACGCCCCGGCTCAATGTTATATGGAATAAACCCTAGTCCGCACACAATCAACCCTATGAAGCATGTTGCTACAATCAAAGCAAAAGTACTACAAATTCGCACACTAGATAAAGCAAGTACGGTGAGCTATGGTGCAAAATATTTAGCTGCAGATGGCGCCAAAATAGCAACAATTGGGTGCGGCTATGCAGATGGGTATCACCGGTTTGCAAGCTTTAACAGTAATTGCTATTTTCAAGGCATAGAGCTGCCTATCGTTGGCACTATCACAATGGATATGATGATGGTAGATGTTTCAAAACTTAGTGATGATTTATTGGCAAAATTAGATTATGTTGAACTATTGAATCATCATTTTACAGTTGATGATCTTGCAAAAAAAGCTAAAACAATAGGATATGAAGTTTTAACTTCGCTAGGTAATAGATTTAACAGGATTTACAAATGAACCCAATTGCAGTTATAGGCTCAGTAGTAATAGCGTTTATACAATACGTAGGAACACTTGGCATATTTGTATTTAACATACTCAAGGCATTCGCATCTTTAAAATTTTACTTCAAAGAGATCCTACGCCAGATTTGGCTTATCGGGTACAACTCACTTCCTGTAATCGGCCTTACTGCAATCTTCACAGGTGCGGTACTTGCATTACAAAGCTATACTGGCTTCTCTAGGTTTAATGCAGAAAGCTCTATCGCATCAGTCGTCGTGCTTTCCATCACAAGAGAACTTGGTCCAGTGCTTGCAGGGCTTATGCTTGCAGGCAGAGTCGGCGCATCAATTGCTGCAGAGATTGGGACAATGAAAGTAACAGAGCAGATAGATGCCCTTTTCACTCTTAAAACAGATCCGTTTAAATATCTAGTTTTACCGCGCGTTTTAGCAGGTGTTATCACATTGCCTATTCTAGTAATAGTAGCAGACATAATAGGTGTATTTGGTGGATATATAGTGAGTATATATAAGCTAGATTTCAACGCGTATAGCTACCTTAAAAGCACATTTGAGCATTTGGAGGCAGAAGATATTAATTCAGGGCTTATAAAAGCTGCATTTTTTGGCTTTATAGTGACAACAATGGGCTGTTATCAGGGTTACAACTCTGGAAGAGGTGCACAAGGTGTCGGTATCGCAACAACAAATGCTGTTGTGAGCGCATCTATCTTCATATTACTATCAAACTATATCATCACAGGAATTCTTTTTGGAAAATAAACAATGTCATCTTCAAAAATCTCCGTACGCAATATTTCAAAAACTTTTGGCTCCAACCATGTGCTAAAAGGCATAAACTTCGACGTTATGAAAGGCGAATCCTTTGTAATTATGGGTGGCTCTGGAACTGGAAAAAGCGTATTAATCAAATCGATTATCGGTTTATTGATGCCAGACAAAGGGTCTCAAGTGCTACTAGAGGGCGAAGATATAACGTTTTTACCACTAAGCAAACGTCTACATTTCATTGATAGATGCGGCGTTTTATTCCAAGGTGGGGCTCTTTTTGACAGCTTAACTGTATGGGAAAACATTTGCTTCTCGCAGATTCAGGAAAAAAGCATCTCTAAAGAAGACGCTCGTGAGAAAGCGCTTTCTAAGCTAAAACTTGTAGGCCTTGATGAAAAAGCACTCGATCTATTCCCATCAGAGCTCTCGGGTGGCATGGTAAAACGTGTTGCACTAGCACGCGCAATTAGTAACGACCCTGAGATCATCTTCTTTGATGAACCAACAGCAGGGCTTGACCCAATTATGTCTGGCGTTATAAGCGAGCTTATAAAAAGTTTATCTAAGCAACTGGGTGCAACCACAATCACAATCACGCATGATATGAACTGTGCAATGCGTATAGCAGATAAAGCCGCGCTCATATACAAAGGCCAGTTTATTTGGCAAGGCAATGGATCTGAGCTAAATTCTTCAGGTAACGAGTTTGTAGACCAATTTGTACATGGCAGACCTACAGGCCCAATATATTAAAAACACAAAAAAGCTAGTTATTTGAAATTATAGCAATTCGCCATACAAATATTATTGAGACGCGCATATTTTTGTAATATAATACCATTATTTAAATGAAATAATATCTTGTTATGAAAGATCCAATACATCAAATTAAAATCACACTCACCACATCGAAGGGCGATATAAAAGAGCTCGTCTTATCAAACGACTTATCAGAGGGCCCTTCCACGGAGTATACGATTCAGAGTACAGATCAGATTGCTGTAAAGATTGCATTGATTACTTATATAATGCCTGTTAGATGGCCAGGACTTCAAGGAAAGACGTTCAATTGGGATACATTTTTAAATACAGATATTTTGACAGACAATGCACAGATTGTTACAAAAGATCAACTCACACAAATTCGTAATATGCTAGCAGCACATAAAGGAAAAGAAGCTTCTGAGAGGCCATAAGATAAGAAAACGCAGAACTTCGGAAGACGATACTTTAAAACCTATAGTATTAGCATCGGAAATGATCCAACTTTCGGCCCGAGACTGGATAAAACTATAGATGCTACATTGCCGATTCTTGCATCACTGATTGCACCAAAAGCACTGTCTTACACTGCATCACACTTTCGGTATCACGCGCTCTCTAACTCAGTGCTAGAAAGCATTTGCTCTGTAGCGCTTGTAGGTTGTGCAGCATATAAGATACAAAACGCATATCTTAAATCTCATGATTATACCCATGTATGCGAGGCAATGGTAAAAACTATATTCTCTTCTTCAAATACTGATCTAAAGGAATCGGGAGATGCACTGGCACACCACCTAATCATACTGCAATTGGCACCCGCTATACCTGTTGCCCTTTGCTATACAGCATCGGCATATATCATATGCTCTGGTCTTATACAATGATCCTGAAATACCTGCTGTAATGCCAAGTATTATAATTGGATGCATAGGTGGATTTGCAGGCTTGTTTACATATATGAAAGCAGAAGAAGAAGCGTACGCATTAGCAATATAGACTATTGAACATTCTGAAAATCTTTTTCACCTGTTAACTGTTTATTAATTAGTTCTATGCAAAATCAAAATCATAGGGCACAAATTAAGGATGGTGTAAAATGTCTAAAGTTTATAACGCAAAAGAGATTTTATTAAAATACGGACTAAAAGATATATTAATAGATCGCCTAGATAAAACAAAACAAGATATGCTTGCATCATTTGCAATGGAGCACTCTAAAGATAGAAATCTAAGCAACATGCTCATATCACTTATAAGCATGGAATCTCAAGGCAAAATTGGTGCCATATACTTAGCATCTAATATGCTTGCAACAGTAATGCAGTTAAAAAGTCTAGAGAAATCACAAGTAAATTCATTAACCCATGACCATGAGTTCCATCAAGATGCACGCCTTACTATAAAAAATCTAAAAGAAATGCTTATAGCATCCCAACAAGAAAAGTTGTTTGTGCGCTCACAAGGACTTAAAGGCGAGTATCACATAGATCCCAAATCGTCTCAAGCAGATGACTTCGATGAAGACGCTCTTTAATATAGTCAATTAAGTTGAGTATTGCAGCACTTGTCTTTTTTATACTGCTTTCGCTGTATTATAATGCGTAATCCCCGTGAAAACTGGGATCCAGTTTATATACCTTTGTCTAGATTCCCACCTCCGTGGTAATGACAATGGCTTCTTTTTTGTACTTATTTTGTATATCTATACATTCAATACATTGTCTGGCAAATCTCTTGCACATACTGAGCTACAAGATTTATACCCCACAATAAAAGATGTGATCGCAACAACTCCAGCACCAATTATCAAAGCTTTCTGTGAATTTTCTGTGATAAAAGATATAGTGATGCTTGTATATTTGTAATTTGCTAATGCTGCTTTCGGCACGCCTATATATTCATTAGCTAGAATAGGTGCAAATATAGATGCTATGCAATCTTTATACACGTATACCCCGTAATACAGTCCTACTCCTAAAACAGATGATGTGAATCCAACAGCGATAGGTTTAGTTTTTTGTGATAGACCAATATTTCGCTCTAACGGCTGTTGAGGTTGATCAGTATTTACATCATCTTTAGCTGAATCAAAATACTGATCTTTTGTAATCTCTTTACTTTTGTACCAAGATACAAAAGATTGTCTACCTTCTACAAATACTTGAGACCTCTCAAATGTTGTGGCGTTGTCTGTCAATTCTTTTATAGCAGCTTGAGTATTTGGTAAAGCAAAATAATCTTTAACACGCGCTCCAAACCAAGCTTTGCCATTATTTTGCAATTTGAATTGATGATACTCTAAACACGCCAAGTATAACTCTGGAGACACAAGAATTTTATGACTTCTTACATATTCAATAAATACATTAAATTGATCGTTATCTCTTAACTCTCTATGTATAACTCTGGCATTATATCCCAACATCAACTCTTGAAAATTCTTAAATTTCTCATCAAATTTATCATTCGCTCCGTCATAATTATTACAAATATGTGCGCAAGCTTCTGATATCTCGGCTTTTAAAAATACAGACTGTATACGCGCCAAAAAGGGCATACGTTTAGAATCGCTATGGACCTGACAATATCTAGAAATTAACTGTACATAATTCATAAAAGTTTTAAATCTCACATCACTCTTCAATCCTGCAACATCCGATACAATCAAGCTGCCCAAATCCCCTTTTACTAAACGATGTTTAACTTTATCGCTCGACATTTTATTCATATAATCTTTGAGCGAATTTCCACTTATCATACAGCCAAATGACCCTATTGCATATAAGCCAACCAGGTTATCAGAATCATTAAAATCAAAGCGCGCTGAAAAATTATCTATATTATCTAACGAATCTTTTATAGCCTGCCAACCCTTAGGTAGCAACCTGTTAAATAACCATGACCAATTCATAGTATGATATAAAATACCCATCCAAGATTGTGGTTGAAAAAAAGATATAACAAATGACCCAAGGTAGGTTGGCACATGAATATTTTGATAAATCATATAAAACCCTTTAAATACCAATTTGGGAATTACGTTTATAATATCGGTTAAAATATTTACGTTAGGATAGCTGCGAGAACATATAGCACCATAAGAAACTAATATTTTCTTAATATTTGCATAATCTTGATGATTTAGTGTGTTTTTTCTAGTTGGTATATTATACAAACCTCGAGATATAGAACTCAAATGTAAATTTATACTCGCAATCGTATTATTCAGATCATTAGTTATAGGAATACCCTCTTTATTATCTAACAAAGCTAAAGCGTTAAGATCATATTTATTTTGAGCATTAAGATCTATACTTCTACTCAGCAATATTTCATCAATAAAGCTTTCCTTAGCATGATAACATGCATAAAACAGCACGTTAAAACCATTGTTATCTTGTGCATTAATGTCAGCACCCATATCAAGCAACAACCTAAACATCTCAATGTTGTCACTTAATAGAGCTAGCATTAATGGTGTTACACCTTGCTTATTAGGAGTATCTATTTCTTGAGCTTTAAAATTAAAAGCAATTAGTTTTTTTCCAATTTCAGATACAGGCAAGCCAGATAAAACCATGTAATGGCAAATTGTATAACCTTCATAGTCAATAGCATTAATAAAGTTCGATTTTACAAACTCTATATCAGAGCATAGCTTTTCTATAACATCTTCATTTTTCGTTAAGAACGCGAGCATCAATATATTTGTTTTAAAGTCCTGTAGCGGCTTTAATACGTTATGATTAAGCGATCCATCTGCATTAGTACAGCACTCTTTAATTAGTTTATTTTTATTAGGTACAGATGAAACAAGCAATGCTGTAATTACATCACGCCCTTTAGGATCACATATTTTAGGGCATTCACTAAGGTTTGGATTTGCTTTAAGATATCGTATCAATGTTTTTATAGCATTGTATGAATTATGCTCTATAGAATATTCAAGAAGTAAGCGGAATTCTTCTGGCTTCATACCTAAATTTAATGCAAGACACAAAGCTTCTTTTATATTCTTATCATTCTTTTCAGCAAATTTTTTAAATGCTGCATTACTATGATTATGGGTGATAAATCTTCTGTATAACTCTGCGTTATCTGTTAAAGCTGAAAATACCTCTATAAAATAAGGCATTTCTCTAAGAGCTATCAACACATTAAAATCAGATAAATATTCATCTGGTAAAAAATGAAAAAGATTGAGAACTACTACAATATGTTGCTTAGTAGAATCTTGCTTCACAAGCTCAGAAAAAATATTAGATATACTTACACCAATCTCTTGCTTTCCTTTTGCATTTAGGCCTTTTGGAAATAGAGCAGATTTCTGCTCATCAGATATTTTGTTTAATAATACATTAATAGATTGTATCTTACCCGATTCCAGCATACCAAA
>JAJTIA010000082.1 GCA_021299995.1 Candidatus Jidaibacter sp.
CAACAACTTAACTAAATCTTTATTACCTTTCTCAACAGCAATATGGAGAGGGCTTCTTCTTTTTTCATCCTTAACATTCAAAAGGTTTGTTATATCAACATCATCATCTAAATAGTCTCCATTCAGTAGCTTTGCTGCAGCACTTAAAAGATTTGTAAGCTGCTCTTTGTCATCACATATTGCAACATCATCTATAGGCAATTTATCTCTTCTGTTCTTAAGCAAGGGATTTGCACCTTTCTTCAATAATCTTTCAACCATATCTAAATCACCTGCACTTGCCGCAAGGTGCAAAGGAGTGTCGCCCACATTGTTTTGAAAAGAAATTGAATAAATAGCTTTTAATATACTATCCATAATATCTGGATTCGCTTGGTGAAGCCCTTCACGTAAAAAAATGTGTAGAATCGTATCACCATATGAATTTTTGGCAGAAAAGTTAACTTTCTTGTAGAAAATAGCACGTTTTAAATCATAGAACTTACCACGATTTATCAAGTCAAAAGAATCTAACATCTCAGCTCAAATATAAACTTCGAGAGTATTATAGAGCAATCTACATAAGAAATCAATAAATTAGCGTAAAAGTTCAGCTCAGCAAAAAAATTAGTAAAAAAAGATTAATGTATAACTTTTTTCATGCTTGCAACGTTACTTTCAATCAAAGCGAGTTGAGCACTTTTATCTAGCTCATCTATCAATGCTTGCTCTACATAGCTCATAGCAAGCTCCACCGCCTCAACTTTAATTTCTTCTAGCACCTTTTTTTCCTGAAGCAAGATTCTCTGCATAGAACTTTCTGTCTTTTTTGCAGCCAGCTCAGTTACTTCTTTTTCAACGTTGTGTAGAATCTCTTCAGATTTTTTCTTGGCATTTGATATCATTTGAGATGCTATATTTTCCGCTTCTTCCAATTTATCTTGGGCATCTTGAAATACTTTTGTTGCATCTTTCTTCAATAACTTTGCTTCTTCAACTTGCTTTATTGTATCAGCAATTTTTTGATCCAAAGCGGATAAAATAAACGCCTTAACAGGCTTATATGTAAACACTATGAAAAGTATAAATGCACAAGCAATTACTAATGTTTCATTCAACATATTACTCACCTACCTTAATGTTCTGACCAAGTTTATTCAAAATCTCATTCTTCAAACTTTCAGCAATCTCTGGCACGTCTTCCATCAACATGCTTTTTGATCTCGCTAACCGCACGTCCGCTTTAGATGTATCGATACCTATCTTTTTTTCAATAGCAGCCATATGATGGTGTATTTCTGCCTCTGCCTTTTTTGTGGCATTCTCAATTGTAGAGAACGCATAATGTCTTGCATCCGAAAGCAAGTCATCTGTCTTTTTCTTTAGCTCTTTATACTCTGCAAGCAACCTCTCAGAATCAGCAATATCGCTTTTAATTTGGTCAGCTCTATCATCTACAATTTTGCCGATTCTAGGCAAAAAGTACTTTGCTATAAAGATATATATTGCAGCAAATACTATGATTAGCCAAAATATCTGTGATATGAAAAACGCTGGATTTAACTGAGGCATACTAATAAAATAATAATCAAGAGATATTATAACAATAAAGGTCGATATCTCAACTAAGAAATATCGACCTTTTCAAATTTTTATTTGGTATTAAACCACAAATAATAGAAGCAATGAAATTAGGAAAGCGAACAAACCTAATGCTTCTGCAAGACCAGCACCAATGAATGCACTTTTCAATAATTTACCTTCCACGCTTGGGTTCCTAGCCACGCCATTCAAAAGAGCGGTAAAAATATTACCCACACCAATTGCAGCACCTAGCATCCCAATTGCAGAAAGACCAGCCCCAATATACTTCAAACCTTCAGCTTCCATTTTAACTCCTTATTTTAATTGTTAGTGAAGTTTTATTGCATCCGTTAAATAAACGCATGACAAAATTGTAAATATGTACGCCTGTAAGACGGCCACAAATATCTCAAACCCTGTGAATAATATCAATAACACAAAAGGTAAAACACCTATAATGCCAGACATTATAACGAAAGATGCTATCACCTTCATCACAATGTGACCTGCTGTAATATTAGCGGCAAGTCGCACAGAAAGACTAACAGGACGGACCATGTAGGCAAAAAACTCTGTAAATACCATTAAAGGGGCCATCACAATTGGCGTACCCTGTGGCAAAAACAGTGACAAATACCCAAAACCGTGCCTCGCAAAACCTATAATTGTAACACTAAAAAACACAACAGCCGCCATGATGAAAGTAACAATTATGTGGCTTGTTACTGTGAAGCTATAAGGAATCATGCCTAGCAGATTCGAAGAAATAATAAACATAAATAATGTAAAAATAAAAGGCATATATCTCTTTGCTTCCTTACCGGCTGTACCCAAAATCATAGAATCAATAAGCTCGTATAAAGATTCACCAATGATCTGAATTCTAGAAGGAATTGCTTTTGGCCTAAGGGCCATCACTCCTAGTACAAAAAATATAAACAGAAGTACAGCACTCATCATAAAAGATGAGTTTGTATAAGAAATATCGTATCCGCCAATAGTGATGTCGAATAGCTTTTTAATCTCAAATTGGTCTAAAGGGTTGAGCACTTACTTACCTTCTTCTAAATCCTTTACGTCTTTGTATATATTATAAATACCGCCAATCATACCAAATACCGCAAATAAAAACAAAAAAAGCGGTAGTGTCCCGAAATAGCTGTCGCAAATATAGCCTAAAAAAACTCCAACTGCAATCCCAGATAATATATCAATGACAATTTTGAAGGGAGAATAGTTAGAAATACCTGTTGGCTCCTCTCTTTGCTGTATAATCTGTTTTGCAGCATTAATCCTCTTTTCTAGCTTTAGCAATTTCTTATTAGACTCCATAACGCATGCAGTTCAGTATATTTTTCAAAAACTTATTTGTACAGCATAACATTTGTGTTACCCTACTAACTGTACAATAATATTATCTGATTCGTTATATGACAAATGATTTCCCAAAAAACCAAGCATTTAATGAAGCATTAGATATTATGATATCCAATACAGCCGATTATTTTAGCACATGCTCTAAAATAATTGCAGAAACTAAATTACCGGAGAATGAAAACATGTCCTTTGACCCATTTAATATCTCTGGAACTCTATTTAAGGCATATCAAGAGATTTTATCAGATCCGCAAAAAGCTGTAGACTTGAATATTGATCTTGCCAACAACTATACTCAGCTTTGGGGAAACATAACGCAACGCTTCTTTGGAGAGCAGGTAGAGTCTTTATTTTCAGCTGACTCTAAAGATAAACGCTTCCAGGACGCACAATGGAATGAGAACCCTATTTTCGATTTTATAAAGCAATCGTATCACCTGAATGCAAAATGGGTGATGAATATAGTAAAAGAGCTAGAAACTCTGCCTAAAAAAGATGCACATAAACTGACTTTCTACACACAACTCATGATAGATGCACTCGCTCCAACAAATTTCGCAATCACAAACCCAGAAGTATTAAAGGAGGTAGTTGCGACACATGGAGCAAACCTAGTCAAAGGCATGGAAAATCTTTATGCAGATCTTTCTAAATCAAATGGGAAGCTTAGAATCACAACATCAAACAACACAGCATTTTCAGTTGGGCAAAACTTGGCGATCACAGAGGGTAAGGTTGTATATCAAAATGATTTGATGCAGCTAATTCAGTATTCTCCATCAACAGATCAAGTCCATGAGATCCCTATGATAATAATGCCTGCATGGATTAATAAATATTATATATTGGATCTACAGCCTAAAAATTCATTAGTAAAATGGCTTGTGAATAAGGGATACACAGTTTTCATGATTTCATGGGTAAATCCAACTCATGCTCATAAAGAAAAAACTTTTGATAGTTATATGCTCGAAGGGCCAATTGCCGCAATGAATGAAGTCATGAAGATTTGTAACGTCAAAAAAGTAAATTTCGCAGGCTATTGCTTAGGTGGCACTTTGCTTGCCTGTGCAATATCATACTTAAAACGCAAAACAAAAAGCGAGATCGCTATAAACTCCGCAACATTCTTAACGTCGTTGGTAGATTTTGAAGATGCGGGTGATCTATCAGTGTTCATAGATGAAGAGCAGATCAAGATGCTTGAAAACAGGATGAGTGAAAATGGCTACTTAGAAGGCCACGACATGGCTCAAACATTCAGCATGATACGCTCTAACGATATGATTTGGTCGTTCTATATAAACAATTATCTTATGGGTAAAGATCCATTCCCATTCGATATCTTGTATTGGAACTCAGACTCCACAAGGTTACCCGCAAAGATGCATTCCTTCTATCTGCGCAATATGTATCAACGCAACTTGCTTGCACAACCAGATGGTGTCAGCCTTGATAACACGCCTATCGATCTCACCAAAAATGATCTACCTACATATATGCTCGCAACAATTCAAGACCACATAGTGCCGTGGCAAGGAGCATATAGAAGCACTCAGATATATTCTGGCAAAACACGCTTCGTGTTAAGCGGATCAGGACACGTAGCAGGCGTTGTAAATCATCCAGACAGCAACAAGTACAATTATTGGGTTAACGAAAAATTGCAAAAAGATCCTGATAAATGGCTATCTGAAGCATCAAACAACACAGGATCTTGGTGGGTAGACTGGGAAAAATGGTGCAATTCTCTATCTGGTGCAATGGTAAATGCAAGGAAGCCAGATGCAAAATCAGCTCTCGAGAACGCACCTGGTAGTTTCGTTGCATCAAAATTAGATTGAAGGCTTTGCTATACAGCTGGGGCTATATAAAATGTACGGCATTGAGAAGCTGGTTACAGCATCAGCTAATTGTGTCTAGATTATGCAGCTAAGACAAGCGCAACAAAACGATTTTATACATCTGATTTTAGAGGGCCAAATTCAACAATAAAGCAGAACCACCTTGATACTGCTTTAGTTATACGGCAGTTTCGGCAAACAACAATATATACTCGGCTATATCCAATAATATTACAATCCAATGCAATGCTTAAGCATCAGACATTGATTTGCCCGCTCTTTTGCGTGCATTAGGGTCAAGGAATATCTTACGCAAACGTATAGATTTTGGAGTAACCTCAACTTGCTCGTCTTCTTGTATATAAGCAATAGCCTGCTCTAGAGTCAATATAGTTGCAGGAGTTAGGCGTATCGCATCATCTTTACCAGAAGCACGCACGTTAGTAAGCTGCTTAGCGCGTAGCGCATTAACTTCTAAGTCATTATCACGATTATGCTCACCAATTATCATGCCTTGATATATCTTTTCACCAGGATTAATAAACATTTTGCCACGATCTTCCAAGTTCCATAAAGCGTATGAAACAGCTTCACCAGCTCCGTTAGATATCAATACACCAACGCGTCTCCCTTCAATAACTCCAGCATAATCTTTGTAGCCATAAAAAATTCTGTTCATGATACCTGTACCACGTGTCTCTGTTAAGAACTGACCATGGTATCCAATTAAACCTCTAGAAGGGCCTATGAATGTAACACGAGTTTTACCACCACCAGATGGTCTCATATCTGTCATCTCACATTTACGAATGCTTAAAGATTTTACCACAACACCTGCGAACTCATCATCAACATCTACTTGAATTTCTTCAAATGGCTCTTGTCTTTTTCCGCTTTCGTCTGCTTTGAATAGAACGCGAGGTCTGCTGATTGAAAGTTCAAAGCCTTCTCTACGCATAGTTTCTATCAATACACCAAGCTGAAGCTCTCCACGACCTGCAACTTCGTATCCATCTTTATTAGCAGTTTCCGTAACTTTTATCGCAACGTTACCTTCTATCTCTCTCATCAAGCGGTCGCCTATCATTCTTAGCGTACATTTATTACCTTCTTGGCCCGAGATAGGAGAATCGTTGATAGAAAATGTGATCGCAAGTGTAGGCGGATCAATAGGCTGGGCATCAATCGCTATCGTCACATCAGTAGCACACACAGTATCTGCCACAGTTGCGTTTTGTAATCCAGCAATTGCAATAATATCACCAGCTTCTGCTGTCTCTACAGGTATTCTGTCTAACCCTCTAAACGATAAAAGCTTGCTGATGCGTCCAGTTTCTATAACATTTGAGTTACGATCTAGCACTCTAACAGCTTGGTTCAGTTTTGCAACACCAGTCTGTATACGCCCTGTCAAAACTCTTCCTAGGTAAGAATCGTACTCACGCGTTGTAACAAGCATGGAGAATGGAGCATCCATCTCACATTTTGGTGCATGCACATGCTTTACAATCAAGTCGAAAAGTGGAGCAAGGTTTTCTCTCTTTCCTTCTAATTCCATATCTGCCCATCCTGCTCTGCCAGATGCATAAACGATTGGGAAATCTAGCTGATCATTTGTTGCCTCAAGCGCCATAAAAAGCTCAAACACTTCATCTACAACTTCATCAACTCGTGCGTCTGGGCGGTCGATTTTATTGATTACCACTATAGGATTTAGACCTAGCTTTAATGCTTTAGATAGTACGAATTTTGTTTGTGGCATAGGGCCTTCAGCAGAATCTACTAGCAATACAACGCCGTCTACCATGCTCAAAATACGCTCTACTTCACCACCAAAGTCTGCGTGCCCAGGTGTATCAACAATATTGATTCTTGTATCATGCCACATAAGCGACGTACATTTTGCCAAGATTGTAATACCTCTTTCGCGCTCAAGATCGTTAGAGTCCATCACCCTATCGGCTACAGCCTGATTTGTTCTAAAGGTACCACTTTGCTTAAGCATATTGTCTACAAGTGTGGTTTTACCATGGTCTACGTGGGCAATTATCGCAATATTTCTGATGCTGGACATGAATTTTAAATGAAAAATGTATATTGGGGGATATTGTATATCAATATGATCTCATAGTCGACTACTTTGTTATATTATAGCTGATCCAAGTATAAATATCACACCATTGTCATTCCCGAGCACACCATTGTCATTCCCGAGCACACCATTGTCATTCCCGAGCACACCATTGTCATTCCCGCGGGCGGCGGGAATCTAGAAGTGTACATAGCTGGATCCGGGTTTCCACGGGGATGACATAGAAAAAGACAAAAATTGAGTATCTGTCTTATATAACAAACTACCCTTTGTCATTCCCGCGGGCGGCGGGAATCTAGAAGTGTATATAGCTAGATCCGCGTTTCCATGGGGATGACATAGAAAAAGACAAAAATTGAGTCTCTGTCTTATATAACAAACTAC
>JAJTIA010000018.1 GCA_021299995.1 Candidatus Jidaibacter sp.
AAAAGAAAATAGCTGAATCTCAAGAAGCTCTTGAATCTCTTGAGGGCAATAAGGTGTATGTTACTTTGACTAACCCATCCAAAGGAACCTATGTAAAATATAAATGCAAATATGATAAGTTAGCTCAGTCAGTGCATATAACTGGTGGTAATGGCTCAGGTAAAAGCTGTATTTTGCGTGCCATTGCTCGATCTAACATTTTATCTAGCAATCCGCGATCAACAACTACAATATCTCTTTATGGTAAAGGGTTGAAGAAAAGCGATGTAGTATACATACCGCAATCTGGTATAACCGCACTTACTAACCTTACCATTTATAAAAATTTGGCAGATAACACAGCATTATCTTCATGGTTAAGTATTATCCCATCTTTTGTTGAGGATCAAAAGACTGGAGAGAATATAGCGGGAATAACGCCACTTGATATATTCACAGCTTTTCTTAATAAGTCACAGAAAGATGAGAATGAAAATGACATTAAAGAAAAAATAGATGAGTTGGTAAAGGCCTTAGATCTAAAAATCTTTATAAATACTGAGGATCAAAAGCTTGTGGATTTAAAAAAATGTATACAGCTGAATCCAAGTGGTGGTGAGGAGCATAAAATTAAGTTTATAATGCTTGCACTCACAGCGCTCTATGGTGAGAAGAAATTGATATTAGTAGATGAGCTATATAATAACTTGGATCAAGAGTCTACAAAAGTAATACAGGAGCAATTCATAAACCTTTTAGGTGAGGTGAAGGAGAAGGGTGTGAAGTTTATCTCAACAGACCATAGAGAAACTATTGCCGAGGGTCTGTATCATAAGACTGAAGTATTAAAAGCTCAAAGTATATCTTAGGTTCTATAAGATACAATTGATATAAATAATGTCCTCTCAGTGGTAGCTCTGAGGATTTCACTGCGCTCGCCAAAGGCTCAAGCAAATTTTTGGCAAAACTATGCTGGAGATAGTGAACATGCTGCGCAAAACACAAAATAAGCAGCATCTTGTTTATACTCGCATTAGTTTAAACGTCTCTCGCGACTTGTTAAGAGATTCATACGGTCAACTAGACTTTAGAAATCTGCGTTCTGCTATGTGGTCACTCACAACTGAAGTAGGGAGTTTTGATGTTTTTGCTTCATTGAAGATATCCAATAATATATTTTTTATATTGTGCACTTGTGACAGAACTTGCTCATGATTATAATGCTCTCCTTCGCTTGATACGCTGATAAGGCCCCCTGCATTGATAGCATAATCTGGAGCATATAATATACCCTTCTTCATAAGATCTCTGCCATGTCTACGAGAAGCTAGCTGATTGTTTGCAGATCCAGCGATGATGTTGAATTTGAGATGTGGTAATGTATCGTCATTTATTATGCCCCCAAGCGCGCATGGTGCAAATATGTCTGCATCTACATCGTATATAGAGTTTGCATCAACTACATCAGCTTTAAATAATTTTAATGATTCTTCTATGTGTGATGTGTAAATATCAGATATTGTAAGCTTTGCACCTGCATCATATAACAATTTTCCTACTTTTCTTCCTACGCTACCAACGCCTTGTATTGCAACATGTATGCCTTTTAAGCTATCGCTTCCATTTCTGAAGATGAGAGCAGCTTTGATCCCAGCAAATACACCTTCTGATGTCATAATTGAAGGATCCATATTTTCGAAAGCTCCTCTTACATGTGCAGTATGCTTCTTCATCTCTACCATGTCTTGTATAGTTGTTCCTACGTCTTCGCCAGTAATGAAACGCCCCTTTAATTCCTCGATTTTTTTAGCAAATGAATGCATTAATTCAGGCGTTTTGATTTTTTTTGGATCGCCTATGATTACTGCTTTTCCACCTCCTAATTGCAGGCCAGAAATTGCTGCCTTATATGACATGCCTTTTGAAAGTCTTAAGGCGTCTTTGAGCGCAAGAGTTTCAGATGCATAAGGCCAAAAGCGAGTACCTCCAAGTGCATTACCTAGATTGGTGTTATGTATCCCTATGATTGCGCGTAGAGATGTCTTAGGATCATGACAGAAAATGATGCGCTCGTGCGAATCAAAAGACGAATGCGAAAAAACTCCCATAGATTTGTACTCAAAGTATTGCAATATATATTATATTGCAATACATAGGAAATAAAGCAAGACGATTTTATCTTATATTGCTTTCATAAGCTATTGATCTTTAATACTTAAATCGATGCACACCTATTGCAGATAAATTTAAGATATCAGACTCAGTCGCACCTAAATTCACTATTTGTACAGGCGCAGAAAGGCCGCATAAAATTGGTCCAATCAATATACCGCCACCAAGCTCTTTAAGAAGCTTAGATGCGATATTAGCACTATGAAGCGCAGGCATTACTAGTACATTTGCTGGCTCAGAAAGCCTTGCGAATGGATATAAAGCAAGTAAATCTGCATTGATTGCTACATCTGCTTGCAGCTCTCCTTCGTATTCAAAATCTACCTTCATAGCATCCATGATGTCCACTGCATCTCGTATCCTTTGAGATTTCTCACGCATTGGATTACCAAAGTTGGAAAATGACAAGAAAGCAACACGTGGTGTGTGCCCCATTCTACGGGCTTCTGCAGCAGCTCTCACTGCGATCTCTGCTAATTCTGATGCCGTTGGTATCTCGTTGATTGCTGTATCTGCTATGAATATTGTTCTACCATGCTTAAGCAATATTGAAAGGCCAAACATAGATGTATTATCTTTTGTATCTATGCATTTGGAAATATCTTCTAAGGCGTTTAAATATGACCTAGATAATCCAGTTATCATACCATCACCTTGTCCGTTTTTTAGCATCAGAGATGAGAAGATGTTTCTATCGCGTTTTACCATGCGAGCGCAATCTCTATCTGTGAAGCCTTTGCGTTGTAGTCTAGCATATAGCTGATTAATATAGTCCGATGTATTATCGCTTAGAGCGGCGTTTGTAATTTCTATACCAAAGTGTGATGTGCCAAGTTTTGTGAGTCTTTTTCTTATTGTATCCTCATTTCCCACTAGTATTGGTGTTCCATACCCTTGATTACGCCATTGTATCGCAGCACGAATCATTTGTTCGTCCTCACCTTCAGCAAAGATCATGCGCTTTGGATTGCTCTTTAGCTCCTCAAAGAATAGGTTCATCAGGTGGCTTGTTGGGCTAAGGCGTCCAGCAAGGGACTTGCGATATTGCTCCATATCCTCAATTGGCTTACGTGCAACACCAGAATCCATAGCAGCTTTTGCAACTGCAATAGGTACAACGTGAATCAATCTTGGATCGAACGGTGTAGGGATAATATAATCTGGCCCAAAAGTTAGTTTTCTGCCAGAGTATGCTGCAGATACTTCGTAAGGCACATCTTCTTTTGCAAGTTGTGCAACTGCTTTTGCAGCAGATATCTTCATAGCATCGTTAATTGTTGTTGCGCGTACATCCAATGCTCCACGGAATATGTAGGGGAAGCCCATGACATTGTTAACTTGATTAGGGTAGTCCGACCTGCCAGTTGCTATGATCACATCATCTCTAATGCTCTGGGCTTGCATAGGTGTAATCTCTGGATCAGGATTGGCCATTGCAAATACGATTGGTTTTGGTGCCATAACAGAAATCATTTCAGAGTTTACAGCATCTTTTGCTGATAGGCCCAAAAATACATCTGCACCTTTAAATGCATCTAGTAGTGTGCGTGCTTCGGTCTCAACAGCGAATTGCTCTTTCCATTGATTCATGCCATTAGCGCGTCCTTTATATATAACGCCTCTAGTATCGCACATTAATACGTTCTCTCTTTTTACGCCCATGCTTATGAGTAGCGAGATACATGCTATGGCAGCAGCGCCAGCACCATTTACTACTATTTTAAGTGTTTCAAAGGTTTTTCCTTGTATCTCAGCAGCGTTTAAAAGGGCAGCGGCTGTGATAATGGCTGTACCGTGCTGATCGTCATGGAATACAGGTATATCTAGTTCTTTCTTTAAGTTTTCTTCTATGATAAAGCATTCTGGAGCTTTTATATCTTCTAGGTTTATACCACCCCAAGTGCGTCCTATAAGCTTTATTGCATTCACAAATTCATCTGGATCTTCAGTAAATACCTCAATATCTATGGCATCTATATCAGCAAAGCGCTTGAATAAAACAGCCTTGCCTTCCATAACAGGTTTGCTTGCAAGAGCACCCAAGTTGCCCAACCCTAAAACTGCTGTACCGTTTGATATTACAGCAACGAAATTACCTTTTGAAGTGTATTCGAATGCTTTTGAAGGGTCTTTTTCTATTTCTAGACATGGTGCTGCAACACCTGGTGAATATGCTAAAGATAAATCGCGCTGATTTGTTAGTGGTTTTGGTAAGTCTATAGAGATTTTTCCTGGTGTCTTTTCTCTATGGAATTGTAATGCTTCTTCGTATAATGAGCCTTGACCTTCGTATAGATTTGAGCCTTTTTTCATAAAACCACATGCTTTAATATTACAAAATACATACTACCATCCGTCTTAAAAAAAAGAAGAGAAATGTTAAGCAATAATTGAGTTATTATGCTGCATTGCAACAGATTTATACTTTTAGCTCTGTACCTCTTATTAATCTTTTTATATTTTCTATATGTTTGTAAAAGACTAATGATGTGAGTGCAAGCAGTGTTGCTGAGATCCAGAGCTTGCTGCCAGACATACATATTAAGGCTATTAATGTAGTAACTAGTGTTGAAAACAGTGAAGATATGGAAGATGTTTTTGTTATAAAATATGATGATACCCATGTTATAAACATGATCACACCAAGAAAAGTGCTAAGAGCTAGTGTTACAGAAAATGTTGTTGCGACTCCTTTGCCACCTTGGAACCTAAGCCAAACTGGGAACATGTGCCCTAGCACTGCTAGAAGCGCATATAAGCAGTGTAGTGACATCGATCCTGGTAGATAGTGCATTGCTAGAAATACAGCGATATAGCCTTTTAAAGCATCGAATATAAAAGTAAGTATGCCTGGTAATTTACCTCCAACGCGCATTACGTTTGTAGCACCTATATTGCCAGATCCTTGATCTCTGATGTTGCCAAGGCCAAAAATTTTTGAAAATATCAATCCAAATGGTATGGACCCGAGTAAATACGAAGCAACTATTAGAGACAATTCTATCATTTGGCGTTTTCCATTTTTTTATGAATATAGCGTATGGTTTGTGATTGCGCAAGATATTGGGGTTGTGTATAATGCCGGTATAATATTTGGTGTATAGAAAAATGGTCAGAAAACTTATCTCAGCTGCAGTGCTTTTATCGCTTCCCTACAGTGCGCTTGCTACATGCTTTACAGCGCGTGAAAATAATAAAATTGTCTTACAAGAGGGGGAATGTCAAGCTAGGCATAGTCCTATGTCTACATTTAAGCTTCCATTGCTTATTATTGGATTAGACGCTGGCATTTTAAAAAGTGCTGATGAACCAGCATGGGAATATAAAGATGAGTATAAAGCTACATGGCCATATAAAAGACAAGTGTGCGAGGGGATACAAACTCCACAGTCATGGATTAAAAATAGTTGTGTTTGGTATTCTCAGCAGATTACGTTAAAGCTAGGTGCTAAGCAGTTTAAGGCGTACGCTGATAAGTTTAATTATGGTAACAGAGATGTATCTGGTGATAAGGGTAAAAATAATGGTGTAACACATGCATGGTTACTTACATCTCTTAGAATTTCTCCTTTGGAGCAGACTATGTTTTTACAAAACTTTATAGATGAAAAGCTAAATGTTTCTATACAATCTCAACGTGTTGCCAAGGATATATTAGCACTTGGTGAAATAGAAGACGGATGGAAGCTATACGGTAAAACAGGTAGCGGAGATGATATGGACAAACAAGGGTGGTTTGTAGGCTGGGTAGAAAAAGATAATCGCAAGCTAGCATTTGCACAATATGTAGATGATCAGCTTGATTTGGATGCTGCGCCATCGGGTGGACTAAGGGCTAAAAAAAGAGCTATAGAAAGGCTTAATGCTTTAATGAAATAGTGTATTTTTTAATTGGTTGAGATAAATTGATTGTTCTTTTTGACGCATTGATATATAATTCTGATAAATAAATATATATTGAGTATTACATGCAAGATATAGGTAGTGAATTATTAAGTGCAGCACGTGACGGGAAAGCAGATGCTGTAAGTGATCTGCTCACTCATAATGAGCTAGACGTTAATTCTGCTGATTCTTTTAAAAGGACAGCATTGATAAATGCAGCTAAGGAAGGGCATGAGGAAGTTATAAAGCGTCTGCTTGCTCATGATGGTATCTAAGTTAATGCGGCTGATGTGTACAGACATACAGCATTGATGTATGCAGCTAAGGTAGGGCATGCGGATGTTGTAGAGCTTCTGCTTGATCATGATGGTATCGAAATTAATGCTGCTGATACTTGGCGAGATACAGCATTGATAAATGCAGCTAGGAAAGGGCATGAGGAATGTGTAAAGCTTCTGATTGCTCATGATGGTATCAAAATTAATGCGGCTGATACTGATGGAAATACAGCATTGATAAATGCAGCTAAGGCTGGGGAAATCCAAGTTGTAGAGCTTCTGCTTGATCATGATGGTATCGACATTAATGCTGCTGATACTTGGGGACATAAAGCATTGATGTATCCAGCTAAGGAAGGGCATGCGGATGTTGT
>JAJTIA010000077.1 GCA_021299995.1 Candidatus Jidaibacter sp.
AAAGTATGCTGGCCCTCAAAGTAGTATTGAGATTTGGTATAAAGATCACGAGCTACATTTTAAAGATAATGGTTATGGAATAGAGACTGAGAGAGTATCATATATTTTTGATCCATTTGACAGACAAGGTAACACAATAGGGACGGGTATTGGATTGCCATTTTGCAGGAAAGTGATGGAAAGCATGGGTGGCAGCATAGAATGCAAATCCACATTGGGCAAAGGCACAGAGTTTATCCTAAAGTTTGTTGGTGCTTAAAGTGCTTGATAATTAAGGTCTATATATACATTGTGTGGTGCTATGCATACAATACATGATACCCATCATCAAATATCAAAAGCTAAAAGATCACTTACTATAGATCTATAACTCTTAAGCAGCTTTTAGCTTCTTAGGGTCTAAATAATTACGTAGATATTTACCTGTGATACTGCGAGTGGTGCTCGCTATCTCTTCAGGCGTACCAACTGCCACAATCTCTCCACCTTTGTCACCACCTAATGGTCCAACATCGATAATATGATCTGCAGTTTTTATGACATCTAAGTTGTGTTCGATGACAACAACAGTATTTCCTGTTTCAACTAGTGTATGAAGAACTTTTAAGAGCTTGCTGATATCATGGCTATGCAAACCTGTCGTGGGTTCATCCAAGATGTAAAGAGTTCTACCAGTAGACTTGCGCGATAGCTCTTTAGCAAGCTTTACTCTTTGAGCCTCACCACCAGAAAGTGTGGTAGCAGATTGGCCAATTTTCATGTATCCAAGGCCAACTTCTTTTAGAGCAACCAGCTTCTCGTAAAGTAATGGAATCTTGTCAAAGAATTCTACTGCTATATCAACAGTCATATCCAGCACTTCAGCAATAGACTTGCCTTTATATTTAACTTCTAGGGTTTCTTTGTTGTACCGCATTCCATGACATTCTTCACACTTCACATATACATCAGGCAAGAAGTGCATCTCAATTTTAATAACGCCATCACCTTCACATGTCTCACATCTGCCACCTTTCACGTTGAAAGAGAATCTGCCAGGTTTGTATCCACGGATTTTTGATTCGTTAAGGGCTGCATACCAATCTCTAATAGGCGTGAATGCTCCTGTATATGTTGCAGGGTTGGATCTAGGAGTTCTACCAATTGGTGACTGATCGATTTCGATCACTTTATCAACGAACTCAAGTCCTGTTATTTTATCATGCTTTCCGGGTATAGCCTTTGCTCCATGTAGCCTTTTTACTGCAGCTTTGTATAACGTATGTATAGTCAGGCTCGATTTACCAGAGCCGCTAACACCAGTAACTGCTACAAAGCAGCCAAGCGGGAACTTTGCTGTAACATCACGCAAGTTGTTAGCGCGCGCACCTGTGATTTCTATACATTTATGCTTGGATCCACTTCTTCTGTTCTCAGGTACCGGAATTTGTTTCTTTTTAGAGAGATATTGCCCTGTTATACTATCTTCACTTGCGCATATATCTTCTTGTTTGCCAATTGCGATAATATTGCCACCATGGATACCTGCACCAAGTCCTACGTCAATTATATAATCGGATGCGCGCATTGTATCTTCATCATGCTCTACAACAATAACTGTATTGCCTAAGTCTCTTAGATTGCGAAGTGTTGCAAGAAGCCTATCATTATCGCATTGGTGAAGCCCAATTGAAGGCTCGTCTAATACGTATAGAACACCTGATAAGCCTGAGCCAATTTGGGATGCAAGCCTAATACGCTGGCTTTCTCCACCCGATAATGTGCCTGCCTCCCTGTTGAGTGTTAGATATTCAAGTCCAACATCATTTAGGAAGCCCAAGCGTCTTCTAATTTCTTTTAGAACTCTTTCAGCAATTTGCTTATGTGTATCACTTAGTCTGCCTTCGAGCTCTGTAAACCATTTTACTGATTCGCTGATTGTGAAGCGCGAGACTTGTCCAATGCTAAGGTCTCCAACTCTAACACATAGCGATTCTTTCTTAAGGCGCATTCCATCGCAGCAACTACACGCTTTTGTGCCTTGGTATCTTGATAGCTCTTCTCTTACGTAATCACTTTCTGTCTTTTTAGCTCTCTCTTCTAAGTAACCTATTACGCCCTCAAATGGTTTTTTAACAGATGTTGTTCTAAAGCCATCATCATATTTAAATGGAATCTCTTCGTCATCTGAGCCGTTTAAAATGATGTCTTGAATATCATCAGGCAATCTATTGAACGGTTCAAAAATGCTGAATTTGTAATATGCTGCAAGAGATTCTAATGTTTGTATATAATAGCGATTTTGTACTCCAGAGTATTTAGACTGCACTTTGTTCCATGGTGCTATCGCACCTTCTTTGATGCTCAAACGTGGGTCTGGAATAATTAAAGCGGTGTCAAAATATACTTCTTTTCCTATACCATCACATGCAGGGCATGCACCATAGGGACTGTTGAATGAAAAAATTCTAGGTTCTATTTCTGTTAATGTAAAGCCTGTTACAGGGCAAGCAAATTTTTCTGAGAAAACCATAATCTGGCCTTCTGTTAAGTTGCCTTGATAACCGTCTGGTAATTGGGCTATCTCTAAGTACAGTAAGCCATTGCTTAGTTTGATCGCAGTTTCTACACTGTCTGCTAGTCTGTTTCCTAAGTCTTCGCCTATTTCTATTCTATCGACTACAACTTCTATGTCATGTTTTGCGTTTTTGTCTAAGGTAGGTATTTCTTCGAATTCATAGAAGATACCATCTATTTTGATTCGCTGATAGCCCTGTTTCTGCAATGTTAAAAATTCTTTTCTGTGCTCACCTTTTTGCCCTTTTACTATAGGGGAAAGAATATAGCATCTTATGCCTTGAGGTAGATTTTGTATGATTTCTATCATTTGAGAGGCAGTTTGTTTCTCGATAGGCTTGCCTGTCTCTGGAGAGTAGGGGATGCCGATACGCGCGTATAAAAGTCTCATATAATCATAGATTTCTGTAGCGGTAGAAACGGTTGAGCGTGGGTTCCTAGATGTGGTTTTTTGATCAATCGCAATTGCGGGAGAAAGACCTGTGATAGATTCTACATCTGGTTTGTCTTGAATTTCTAGAAACTGTCTAGCATAGGCAGACAAGCTTTCTACGTATCTTCTTTGTCCTTCTGCGTATACCGTGTCGAATGCTAATGAAGATTTACCAGAGCCGCTTACACCTGTTACAACAATAAACTGGTTTTTTGGTATATCAACGCTCACATTTTTTAGGTTGTGTACTTTCGCACCTCTTACGGAGATAGTATCACTGAAATTCGACATTTTTTTCTTACGCTATTTTATGGACTTAAGAATTATATCAGCCATTTACATAACATTCAACAAAACAAAAAAAACAGCTTACCGTTTTAAGGTAAGCTGCTTTAATTTTTGAACTACTAAGGTAGTTTATTTTGTTGTATCAAAGTAATCTGTTTCAACCTCTACTCTCCTATTAGGAGCAAGGCAGGAAATCAGCTCATCATGGCCTTTTACGCCTTCACAAGCTTTTACTTGGTTTGTTTCACCCAAGCCTCTTAGAACAACTTTGCTTTGTTGAAGTTTTACTTTGCTGTCTAAGTAATGTTTCACCGCATCAGCACGCTTGTGTGAAAGAGTGTGATTGTAGCCTTGTGTACCGATTCTATCAGTATAACCGACTATTTTTACTTTAGTTACATTATGAGTTTTCAATGCATCTGCTAACACATCCAGTTTTTGTTTTTCTGTATATGTTAATACTGATTTATCGAAATCGAAATATATTATACGTTCATCCATTTTCATTATCATATTATGAACTTTACATTTTTCTGTTCCCACATCCCATTTTGTACGTACGCAGTCACCGAATGTACTGTGAACTAGCTTTCCATTACTATCTACAACAACATCTTTGGTCATCATGGCCATTGCACCTAATGGTGCCGCTTGAATTAAGCCTAACGACATAACGCAAGCGAAAATTATACTATATAGTCTGCTCATAAATCCTCCTTTTTAGGTCTGATGCATAACTAGTATAGTAGCACTACTTGTGTTTTTTCTCAATGGGTAAATCTGTTTTACAACTCTCTTTAAATAATCGCTGATATGTTAAATAGTTGGGATTATATGCTTTTATTAATCATTTATTAAGAGTTATATTTTGAACGCTTAAGGCATTATATTTCTATAAAAGGTATATGAAAATCCTGAATTTGTGATACATAGTGCACTAGCATGTTTGGTGCTTTTATGGCGACTGCTGCACTGATCGCTGCAAAACCCATGAGAAATGCATATGACGAAGTAGAATTTGTGTTTTTAGCTGCAATCGCATCTTGTACCGACTCCAGAGAGATGCTGTTTTTGTTGCAGTCTTGTAAGCACTTGTTTATGTCTGCAAGGTTTGTTGATAGCGTTTGGAGCTCTGTGCTCTTTAGTGATGAGATGTTGTAATTGCTTGCTTCAAGTGCTTCTATGCATTCTAGCAATAAATTTTTACCTTCTGTTCTCAGCCTGTTCAGTGTAATTGTGATTTTAGCTTTTTGTGACATAGCAGGATAATTTGCGTATGTCAAAGAGGTAGAGCTTTCTACTGCTGTATTGAGAGTGTGAACATTTAAGAACTTTAGGAATGTATAGCGGGGGGCAACTGAGATACTAAAAGTATGCAAACCCTTACTCTGGTTGAATATAGGTAGTAATTGATCTAATTTTTTGAAGTCTAGTGTTGTGCATACCAGTTTGCTTTCTCCAAAGCCATACTCTATTTTGATACTTGTTATTGCTTCTGGATCTTCGATCAACTTTTTATTGGCATTTTCAAATGAGCATTCTTCTAGTGCAGAGTTTTTCACTGAGATTTCAATTTTTCCTATCATTTTACTTGATATAGATTATTAAATTTGCGTAATTATACGGTGTTTTGAGCGGTTTGTATAGAAAAAAATAGAGCTATATGTCTATTTTTTTAAATCTTCTCCTATAATGCGTAGGGCAAAAGCCATTATTAGATTTTTATTATGCAAATACTTATTTTGCTTGAAGTGTCACACATAATTATATATAATTCACTTAATTAATTTATTTATTGCGGTATTTTTATGTTGGGCCAAAAGCAACCTTTTGAAAATTTTATAAAGCCTTTTAATAAAGAATCAAGTGATGCTCAGATTGCAGGTGGTGTAGAGAAGACACAAGGAAGCGCTTTCGGTCTTCTAACTGAAATAAAAGAAGAAGAGCAAACGTATCTCGAGTGGTTGATTGAGAAGAGTTATCATCAGACATTGTCGGCTCTTATATATAAAGGCGCATTTGTGGATGGGGATAGCGAGATCAACCTAAATGAAGGTTTTGCTCAATCACCACTTTTACGTGCATCGAAGATTTTTGCAGCAGATCCAACAAACGCAGATGCTAAAGCTATGCTTCAGATACTTCTATATGGAGGCATAGAGACTGTCCTAGGTAGCGCAAGATATAATGTATATAAAAAAGCGGAGCGCGCAGCCGGAGCTGTTACTAGCGTGATAGCTGCAGCTGATGGGTTCACTAGCGGTGCACTAACGAGCGCTGCAGAGGCTGTTTCAAATTCTGCAGGCACAGCTTGGGAATGGGCCAAAGAGATGGTCTCGCAGCTAAAACAGTTAGAGGATGTGGAGACTGATGCAAGTCAAATTGGTGAAGCAGGCGCAGCTTCAGAAGTACAAGACGCTCTTATCAGTAAACCATCTGATAGGATATTTAAAGAGGAAAATAGGGCGTTTGTTGTATTAGCTGATGGTTCTTTAGAGATTGTCACCAATATATTGAAAGCAGGTGATGCAGATTTGGTTGCTAAAGTTTTGTTGTGGTATGGCAAGCCTTATAATCAAGCTCAGTTTAAGGATGGGCAAAAAGACTTAGCTGAAGCTGCGTTGGTTGGAGCAATTGCTGCCAACAAGGATGCGGATGCAGTAATTAAATTTGTTACAGATTATGCGGCGCAAGCTAAAAAATCGGAAGTGGACGTTTTAAAGCTGGTATGTATTAAAGAGATAGATGATAAAGTTAAAGATAAGGTGATAGGTTATTTTTATCATAAAAATATTGGTGATAAAAAGTCACATTCGCTAAAGAGTGTTATAGATGTGATAGCCGCACAAGAAAGAAATGAAAAAGTGACAAGCTTTAAAGCTGTCAAGACTACTATAGCAAAAGAGATAGAAGCCGCATTTTCTAGGAATAGGAAGAGAGTTGTAGCTGAAGGTGCAACGGACGGTTTACAGCAAAGTATGATTGGTGGACAGGCTATTGAGGACTTGTCTGGCAGTACAATAGATAGAGCTGGTTATAAGCTAGTTTTAAGAGATGTTGATTTACAAAAAAAATGGGATACCCACACAGAAAAATATTCTGTATCAACTATAGCTAGAGTAGCCGATAACGAAAAGAGAACAATGCTACATGCAGCTGTTTCTTTGGGTGAGGTTGAATTAGTTGAAACTCTTGTTAAAAATTTTGCTGATATCAACGCTGTAGACAAAGCGGGTCAAACACCAATGCAATATGCAATTAATTTGGTGACGAGTGCTGCAAATGATAAAAAATCTGAAGCATATAAAGATGCAGTAGCTATTGCTAAGCTTTTGATATTGGGCAGAGGCGCTGACACTATGAATATCTTGACTAGTGGTGTCTTGTTTTATGGTGCTCAGTATCGTGCTCCTATAGATACTGCTAGATTCTCTAAAAATAAAAGAGAAGGTTATGTAGATGTGACTGCTCTTAATGAATTGTTGAGCGTATTAGAGCCGCAAGATTTAGATCTAATATTGCAGTACCTTGCAGCAAATCAACCTCATATTTTATTTAGCGGTGCACTAGGCAAAGGCTTCTCTGAAGCGGTAGAAGGACAGACTGAAATAGGACTGGTAATTCGTAGGAATGCTACGCTCGCAGCTTCGAACCTTGAAGTTCAGATGAGAGGTCTGGCAAATGAGCTAAAAGGAAAGCTTCAGTTTGGTAATTTGCCTAAGTCTGTAAAAGAGTTAGAGAAATTGGAGAAGGAGATAAAAGACTTGTATGCAGAGAAAGAGGATATCCTTGCTGATGTTGTAGAGAATAATGGACCTAGTCCCAAGTATCCAAAGTTTGTAGCACCACTTTTAGCAAAAACTTTGAGTAAGGAGTCTTATGATAATAAAATAGGTGAAATAAGCCAACAAAAGGTGCAGATTAGTACAAATGCAGAGAAAGAGAAAGAGGAAGAGGAAGAGAAAGAGGAAGAGGAAGAGAAAGAGAAAGAGAAAGAGAAAGAGGAAGAGAAAGAGAAAGAGGAAAATCCT
>JAJTIA010000002.1 GCA_021299995.1 Candidatus Jidaibacter sp.
AGAAGACTTGAAGTTTGGAAGAGATAGCAGCTGAGATGCAGTCCGTCTCACTCCATCTTGGGATAACATAATGCCAAAATCCGCCAATTGATTTGGAGTATACTTAAATGAATCTAATAAGTCTCTGCCTTTCTGTATATTGACCATAGTTTTTTCTAACTTGCTCAATCTTGCTGGAGATATAATTCCATACTCAGCAGCTCTTTTTGTCAGCCTAATATCTGCATTATCAGGCCTTAATTTCAATCTGTATTCCGCCCTCGAAGTCATCATCCTATAAGGCTCTATAGTACCATTCAGAACCAAATCACTAATCATAACTCCTATATAAGATTCATCCCTAGGTGTAACATACTCTCTCCCACTCAACTTTAAGGCGGCATTTATACCAGCAATACATCCTTGTCCTGCAGCCTCTTCATAACCTGTAGTACCATTAATCTGACCAGCCAAAAACAGCCCAGAAACTTTTTTTGTCTCCAATGTGTGCTTAAGCTCCCTAGGGTCTATATAATCATACTCAATCGCATATGCATGCTGAGTTATCACAGCATCTTCTAACCCCTTGATCGATTTAATTATATATTCTTGTATGTTTTTTGGGAAAGATGTTGATATGCCATTTGGGTATACTATATCAGAATCTAAACCCTCAGGCTCAAGAAATATCTGATGTCGCTCCTTATCAGCAAATCTAGTAATTTTATCTTCAATTGATGGACAATACCTAGGTCCTACCCCAGAGATCTGACCACTATACATAGCAGACTGATGTATATTAGCACGTATTATTTCATGAGTTTCGTTACTGGTAAATGTAATGTAGCAACTAATTTGTGGAGTTTCTATAGCTTTTGTTAATTCGGAGAATGGAGTTGGAATCAGGTCACCCGCTTGTCTCTCCAATATATCAAAATTAATTGATGACCCCAATAACCTTGGTGGCGTTCCAGTTTTTAGCCTACCAAGCTTTAAATTTAAAGACATAAGCCTATTGGACAATTTATTAGATGGAGCCTCACCTATTCTGCCTGCCATAGTGGTTTCTTTCCCAATATGTATCACACCATTTAAGAACGTTCCTGTAGTCAACACCACAGATTTAGCCTGCAAAAACATATCTCCATTTACTTCAACGCCTTCAACGTCACCATCTGATATTGTTATATCTGTAATTTCCCCTTCAATTATAGAAATATTGTCATACTGTAATAAAAGCTTATTAACAGCACTCTTATATAACAACCGATCCGCTTGTGCTCTTGGCCCCCATACAGCAGGTCCCTTACTCGAATTCAAAACCTTAAAGTGTATTCCAGACTTATCTATAGCCCTAGCCATGATACCATCAAGTGCATCCACTTCCCTTACAATAATACCTTTTGCAACACCTCCTATAGACGGGTTGCAAGACATAACACCTATGTTCTCTTTAGAAAATGTCACTAAAGCTACATTTGCTCCCACTCTTGCAGCAGCTGCTGCGGCTTCTACGCCAGCATGACCCGCCCCAACAACTATTACATCAAAATCTTTATATACTATCGACATTGTTTCACGTGAAACTTTTTTATTTACCTATACAAAAACTAGAAAATATAGAGTCTAAAATCTCTTCTATATTAATTTTTCCAACTATTTTTCCAAGCTCAGTGGCTGCTATTCTAACATACTCTGTTGAAATTTCTAATGGTAATTCTAAGGAAAAAGAATTTAAAGCACTTACAGTAGCTTCAAGATGATGCTTATGTCTCTGATTAGCTATAAAACCACTAGAAGCAAAATCAAATTTCTCTCTCGCATAATCTTTTAAATAATCAACTATTTGATCAGCATATGGATCATTTTTCAGTGATATCAAGAGCAAACTTTTTTTGTTTTCCAGATTTATATCTTTCTCTAGATCAGTTTTATTAAAAACCTTTATTACATCCATGGCGCTTGTATTATTAGCTACATAAGATTCTATTTCTCTATTAGTATCATTGTCTATATTAGATAAATCAGAAATCAAGATGCAAAGATTTGCATTTTCTAGGGCTTTAAAGCTCCTATTAATACCTTCTTTCTCTATTATATCATCAGACTCTCTTATACCTGCTGTATCGTATAAGATGTAAGAATACCCACCTATATCCAACTTAACCTCTATAACATCACGAGTAGTGCCAGCAATATCTGATACTATAGCAACATCACGTCTTGACAGGGCATTAAGCAACGTTGATTTACCGACGTTAGGCGCTCCAACTATTGCAACTCTTATACCATGAGAAATAATATTACCATCTATAGCATTAACTAAATAATTTTTTATTTCTCCATTTAAATCGTTTAATTCGCTTAATGTTTGGGCTAAGACAGCATCAGGTATATCATCTTCAGGAAAATCAACTAATGCTTCTAGTTTTGCGAGCATAGAGATTAATGATCTCCTCCAAGAATCATATAAACTAGATTGTTTACCAATAAATTGCTGTATAGCAAGCTCATGCTGCAATGATGTCTCTGCTTCAATCAGATTAGCCAGACCTTCTGCAGATGCTAAGTCAATTTTATCGTTTAAAAATGCCCTTTTAGAAAATTCTCCTGCTTCAGCCAATCTACATAAAGCACCGAGCTTGCCAAGCTCTTCTAAAAATATCTTTATAATCGCCAGACTTCCATGGACTTGGAACTCTATTACGTCCTCACCAGTAAAGGAATTGGGAGCTCTAAAATACAATACCAATCCTTTATCTATGGCTTTATCAGAATTAGGGAATTTAAATTTCACAAACTTAACATAGTTTGGCTTGATATTGTCAATAACACAAAATTTTTTAGCAATCTGCAAGGCATTATTACCAGAGATCCTTATTACAGCAACCCCTGATTTACCTGCAAGCGTAGACAATCCATATATAGTTTCAAAACTCATGTCATTTATTGTACAAATTTATGTATAGAAGAACAGTTATGCGAAGGTGACAAAGTATAATCATATATTACCATGTTTTCTATTACTTTTTTCACATAATTCCTAGTTTCCAAAAATGGGATCATCTCTATCCAGTCTAATTTGTCATGTATATCTTTATATTCCCTTACATCACCGAACTTAGACAACCATTTTCTAACATTTCCAGGACCAGCATTATACGATGCTATTGTGAGTATGTAACTATCAAATTGAGTATAAAGCTGATCTATATACGTCACACCTTTTAGTACATTAGAATTTGAATCTGTTGCGTAAGAGTTTTTAGGTAGCTTTAGTATAGAAGCTAATCGCTCTGCCGTAGCGGGCATTAACTGCATTAAACCTGTGGCGCCTGCTTTACTGATCGCCGATTGATCAAAATTACTTTCTTGTCTAATAATCGAATAATATATTGCCTTGTCCAGTTTATTACCCACTATCTTGACATTAGAAGGATATGATTCCTTTAATGTCAGAAATGCTTTATTGGAATAAGCCCTACCAAGCTCAACTGATAGAGGATATAGCGCTCTTTGATTAAAAAATGATATGGAATTACCCGCATCTATTGCATTTGCATCTACTGCTGGAATAGAGTTTAAAATAGAATAAGATAATAGCTTTTGATCATTCTTGAATAAATAGTATGCAAATGATATACTTTTTTGAATAGAAGACTTTGTCTTTCTTTGAGCAGTTTTCACTTTAGAAGTTTGATTCATATAGGTAAAGTAATTGATTTTTGCAGATTTTTTCACAAATGCTAGACAAAGCTGTCCATAAAATGCACTTGTGTAATAAGAACCAACTGTATACCAATCTAAAGCGTTCTTTTTATCACCCAAAGCCTCATAACCTCTACCAAGCCAATATGCTGCTTTAGATCTTGTATTACCTAATTTTGCGTTATCATACAAATTATGAAAATGCTTTAAAGAGTCTGCAGGCTCATTCAACAATCTCAAAGAAATCCATCCAGCTAAAAACTCTGCCTCTGCATAATCCGATCCTACTGAAAGGTTATGACTTTGTATCAAATCATAAGCAGCTTGATATTCTTTGTGCTCCAAAGCCTCTCTTACCACTATATTAGTCAATTTCCACCAGCGTTCAGAAGAAGATTTTAGTTTTGCAGCTCTCAATAAAATTTTTGTGGCTGCAGAGTAATCTCCTACTTTGATTAATTGACTTACCTTGTAATATGCGTGTATGTCAGATAAGTGAAGGTCTCTAGGTGATTCAATATATTTACCATCCGATATGTTTTTAAGCAAATATAGTCTGCTCTTAGGAGTATCTTTAATATTATTAGGGAGCAACTCTATTAACTTCGAAGCCAGTGCAAAGCTTTTATTCCAAGAAAGCTTATCTATTTTATCTAAACAGTCTTGTATACTAAGTATGTCTTTATATGCGGATATAGTATACTCCTCTGTTGCAATATCAAATTCTGAAGATCTCCAAATCTCTCTTATATAATTTTGAACCTCAACGCTATTGATACTTAGTATTTTGGACTTAATTTTCGCATCTATAAGCATAATTTTTGCATTATTGGTATGTGGCTCTCTGTGTTTATAGAAGGCAATAATATCTGATGCAGTGTAAGATGGATTTATCAGTCTATCGATCTTTTTCTCATATGTTTCTTTAGGCAGCCAATCTGTAGAATTTATAAACTCGGACGATGATGAAAGCTGCATAGAAGATGGCTCTAAATATAACTTTATTGCTGTTACAGAGTCTTTTGCAAACTGCTTATCTTTAGAATGAGATGCTTCATGCAACGCCTTATACCAATCTTTTTGTATTGCATATTTAAATGCTTTATATAAATGCACGTCATCATTTGGATGTAAGTTATAAGGCTTATTTACTGGGTTTGATTTAGTTAAGCTATTTATAGTAACAACTTTTTTAGATTCAGATTTTTTGCTCTTTATATTAGAATAACCTTTGGCCTTTCTGTGAACCTCTCGCCTGTCACCCGTCTTTACAGAGTCTTTAGCATATAAAGCCACCGTGTATGATCCAACTCCAAGGCAGATAATTACTGATAAAGCTTTTGTAACTAATCTAGCTTTTTTCATACCTATATTACACATATAGCATCTATTAAGCATTGTACTTTTGAAAAAATATCAGACCCATTTAGGCATTTTAAAGAGACTATTAGTTTTTTACCACCTTTAAATTTAGAATGCATAAAATTCTTATTAATAAAATCTATCACTTTGTCTGGATCAGCAGCCTTGCCATCTTTAAACGATATAATGATACTATCTTCAGATAAATCTAACTTCTCTATATTAGCTTTTTTTGCATTATGCTTGATCTGTACTACAGCTATTAAATTCATGACAGATTCTGGTATAGGTCCAAACCTATCACCGATTTCTGCGGTTAGATCAGGTATTTCATCTGAATTAGCTATTCTTCTATATAGATTTACCCTCAAGGATAAATCTGGTATATATTCCTCTGGTATTTGTACTGTTATACCAAGATTAATTATAGGAGACCATTCTTTATCCTCATTGTTACCATCATCGTTCGACCTAAGAGCACTTATCGCCTCCTCAAGCATTTGTTGGTATAACTCAATACCAACCTCTTTTACATGACCAGACTGCTCATCACCCAATATATTACCATGCCCTCTTAAATCCATATCATGCGTCGCAACAGTAAATCCTCCACCTAAAGAGTCTATGGACTGTATAATAGACAACCTTTGCTCCGAAATATTAGAAAGCTTCATGCCTTTTGGGTAAGTGATATAAGCGAATGCCTGTTTATTGCCTCTACCCACTCTACCCCTTATTTGATGTAGTTGAGATAGGCCAAAATAGTGAGATCTGTCTATTATAATTGTATTTGCATCAGGTATATCAAGACCAGATTCTATGATTGTTGTTGAGACTAGCACATTATACTTACCATCAAAAAATGCATTCATAATAGAATCTAGTTCTGAAGCACTCATAGAGCCATGAGCAGATATGATTTTTGCCTCTGGTACAGATTTTTTGAGCTGATCTATCAAGCCATCTATATATTTTACTCTTGGAGTTATATAAAAGACCCTACCACCCCTATCAATCTCTCTCAGAATAGCCTCTCTTATGGCGAACAGATCACCTGGTATAACATAAGTCTTGATTGGCAATCTATTTACTGGAGGCGTTGCTATTATGCTTAAATCCTTTATACCAAAAAGCGACATCTGCAAAGTTCTGGGTATTGGTGTTGCGGACAGAGTCAACACATGTGCATTATGCTTAATCTGTTTCAACCTTTCCTTTTGAGCGACCCCAAAGTGTTGTTCTTCATCTATTATTATGAGTCCAAGGTTTTTAAAAATTATATCTTTGGCTAATAGCGCATGTGTCCCTATTATGATATCCACATCTCCATTCTTGATTCCTTCTTTTATCAACTTTACTTCTGAGCGTTTAGTGAACTTAGATAACTCCTTTATGTTAAAAGGCATACCTTCGAATCTTTGTGTAAAAGTGGCATTATGCTGACGTGATAAAAGCGTTGTAGGAACTAGTATAGCAACTTGATATTGATGCGCTGAAGAAACTACTGCAAATGCAGCCCTTAAAGCTACCTCTGTTTTACCAAAACCAACATCTCCACAAACCAGTCTATCCATGGGCTTACCTGAAAATAGATCAGATAGAATATCATCAATAGCTTTTTCTTGATCCTCTGTCTCAATATACGGGAATGCATTAACAAATTTATTATACAACTCTTTTTCAGGCTCTATAAATGGCATAGTCGCCTGATTACGAGCCGCTGCAATTTTTAATAAGGACTCAGCAGCAACTTTTATCCTATTTTTCAGTTTGGCTTTTCTAGCCTGCCATGAAGCTGCACCCAATTTATCGAGCTTTACAGAATGTTCAAAACTTCCATATTTTGTAAGCAAATCCAAATTTTCTACAGGAAGGTAAAATTTATCACCATCCGCATATCCAATCTTTACAAAGTCATGTGCAATTCTCAATACAGATATCGTTTCAAGCCCTTCAAATACTCCGATGCCATGCTCTATATGCACAACTATGTCACCAACATTAAGCGCATTTAGATCAGAAAACAAAAATGCTGCAGCATCTCGTTTATAATTGCTTTTCTTCGAAAGCTTATCACCTATCAGGTCTGACTCTGCTATAAAAAATATGCCATTATATGAAAAGCTCACATCGCATATAAATAATGTCATGTACACAAACTTTTTATCTTCTTTCGGGCTCAAGGCATCATAAGAAGATACTCTCTCTGCAGCGATATCATACTCAAGTAAAACATTTTTTATCTTCATTAAGCTAGTATCTGATGAGCAGCAAATAACAAAAACCTCTCCTTCTTTACGCTCTTCTGATATCAACTTATCTAAAAGCATCTCAAACTTATTCTGATTCTTTAATTTAGCCTCATGACTAATAGACGTTATAATTGAGATCTTACTAAGGCCTAATTCAGAATCATTACTACCGATTTCACTAAATAGTCCTTTATGCATATCAATAAAATCAGGCTCTTCGTATAATTCATTTAAACTTATAGAAGGCAACGCATCTTGAGACAAATATGATAGCTCTTTATACGCAACATTCAGAGCATCAAAAAATACAGCACATCCATTCTCAACTGCACTACTATATTCAAAAATCCAAGATCTTTTATCTAAATAATCAAATATAGAAAAAAGTTTCACGTGAAACAATGAAAGCAAATCATCAACACCTATTGGCAAAATATCGTTATTTACATCAGATATTAAATCTTCATAACGCAGCCCAAATCTAGCTCTAATAGCATCTGCAAAAGATTTTTTTGTAGCATCATCTAAAACAACTTCTCTACATGGGCCAATAACAATATCGCTATCATGACCTACAGAAATCTGTGAGTTGACATCAAAAACCCTTATGCTCTCTATCTTGTCACCAAAATAATCTATTCTATACCCAAAAGCTGAAGAAGCATAAACTATGTCTACTATACTACCACGCACAGCAAACTCGCCCTGATGGAATGCATTCACGCATCTAGAATATCCCAGTCTGACTAATTGTGATATTAGATCGCTCATATTTAATGAGGCACCTACCACAAGATTTATCCTATTAGTTTTTACAAAATCAGGGGCTGGAATTTTACGTGAAATAGCTGATATAGTTGTCACAAGAATCTTACAATAAGAATTAGTTGCCAAATCAGCTAAAACAGACAACCTTTTTATCGAAGATTCAAGAGATTGAGATACATTACCAAACAGCTTGTGGTCCGGAGGACAAAACTCTACTACACAGTATTTAGGCAAAAAAAATGATATGGACTGGCTTACTGCCTCAATATCATTCTCATCCACTAATAATATAATATTTTTTTCACCATGCGAGCATGATTCCCTGATTTTCAATATGCTCAATAATGCCTTATAATTCATTTGATACACTAAATCATTCGAACGGTCCGATTGTTATACATTTTAAGTTATAGAATATCCAGCAACAAATCTCTTTAAATCTCTGTCACCTCACTTAGATCTATCATAACTATACCCAATCACACTTTCAATTATATTGTTAACTTTATCTCTACCTGCAATTATTACAACACCTTCATATGCAATGTATATAGACATAGCAGTTAAGGCAAAATTAATCATAAATGTATTAGAAATGCCATACACAGTTATTCCAAGCATGCAAGTGCTGGTACTTTTTATAAATGCTGTTTTATTTTCACTAGTATACTTTTCAGATGCGCAGACAGACCTCAAGTTATTCATCAAGAGGTGAGACAGTGAATCTGAATTATTAGTGCTCTTTCCGCCTGTACTGTGTGCATCGCTAGAGGCACCATTAGAATGTTTACGTACGTTAAAACACTTAGAAAGTGTAGTAAATTTTTTATATACGCTTTCAGAATTTTGAGTATTTAAATATGAGCTTTTTTCTTTATCTATTAAAAGTGCATTTATAGTATTAGAAATTTTTTCATCATATGCATTTAGACAATCTTTTTGATTGTCATACAAATATCCAAAAGAAAAAATTAACCTCTCTATAGATCCACTTCTACTCTCAAACAAATTCAATGCTTTCTTGTAAACAAAGTCTCTTGCATGCAATTTAAAAGGATAATGAGACTCATCTTCTCCTTCTGATTTTTCCACACTATTATCACTATGTAGATGCGATCTATTGAGAGGAGATATATAATTTGGAAACAAGGATTGGTTTACAAGTTCAGATAATACATAGAGCTCCTCAAGGTCTAACTCTGCGTGATACTGCATACACGAATCATATAACATACAAATAAATTTTTGGTAATCTTTGCTAGTTTTACACTCATTTAAAAGGCTGTCAAAGTTGTCTCGCCTCAGTATTACAGACGCAACTCCTTTCCAAATTTTTTTCGCTTCATCTGATTCCAAAAATTGAAAATCCTTCACATCCTCTGGCAACTTTATACCAGAAAACTCAGCTGCCATATTTATACCCACCTTTCTATGCATGAAGATCCTTTGCAAAACATTGCTGGTTTCCATGCACTTTTGATAATATGAATATTTATATAATATAGACTTCCTTGCAGCTATTACATCTTTAAAATCATTAAAAATCGGAGTATTTTCAGCATAATAGGTGCCTTCAAACTCATATTTTGTAAGGTTTAGTGAATCATAAAAAGACTTGCCAAAAGTGCATATAAAGTAGTTCTCAAAATGTACAGAACCCACTATAGATGAAAATTTTATCTTACTTTTTTCTTGAGCAAAACAGTTTTGATTAATATAAGCACCCATCATTGCTGTAATCTGATATCCAATCATCAAGGAAGACATAATGCTCGCTAACTGAATAACTGAGCTCAGAAAGACAAATGTTATCGCATTTACCATATATAAATTATAATACCTCACTAAAGAATTTATTATCAAGCACCCAAACACTATCGAAAGCTCTTTAGCAATGCTGATATTATAAGCATCTTCAATGTCAAATCTTCTAGACAATATCTCGTTTTTTAGGGAATCAACCTCTTTACCATCAACTTTACCTTTTAATAAATTTAAAAGTTCAAAAAAATCATCTCCACTCAATTTAAGATAGTATAAGTCCATTAAGAATCTAAATTTCTTAAGACACAAAGCACTCGTCTCAGTCTCTGCAGATACAGTATTATTTAAAGACTCTTTTATCTGTTCTATTATTGTCATCTCGTTATTTAACAGTTCTGGTATATTTTTACTCAATAAGTCAGATCTACTAGAAGGATAATCATACATACAGAAGGCCTATTTTATTTTGCTAAGTCATTCAATCACAGATTAAATAATCATGGAAGAAGTCTTGATAATAATTCATTAAAATACTCTGTAAACGCTTGTCTTTCGCATTAAACAAGAGCATTAGAATCATTCTATACAAATTTACAAAATATGTAGATTTAAGAATAGGTTACTGCTAGGCTTAACAACATGTTCAGCTTTTTTGGAGGCTTTATGTCTAATAATTCTGCAGAGATTATAACCGTAGATACTTGTTACTCGTTGGAGTCAATGCTCGATATCATATCAACGGAGAAGCTTTACAAAGAGATAATAACTATTGTTGAAAAGTCTGAATCTATTTGTATAGACGCAAGCAAAGTCTCGAAGATCTCTACGCCTGCTATACAGATAATATTGGCATTAGATATTTTTATGGAGTCATGCGCCAAATCTTTGGTGATACAAAGTCCATCTGAAGCATTTTTATCTGGATTTCAGGATCTTGGTCTTGGATCTTCAACTATCATGAATAAATTAATTTACAGGTCTTAATAATATGGCAAAAACTATAATAACAGTAGATGATTCAAAAACTATAAGAGAGATGGTTTCATTTACTCTTCAAAGTGCAGGATATTCTGTTATAGAAGCTATAGACGGAAAACATGCGTTAGAGGTGTTATCTGGTCAAAAAGTGGATTTGATAATAACAGATATAAATATGCCTAATATGGATGGAATAACTTTGGTTAAGAATTTAAGAGCAAATGATAATTTTAAATTCACCCCAATATTAATCCTCACAACAGAAGGTGATGATGCAAGAAAGCAAGAAGGCAAAAATGCAGGAGCAACAGGCTGGGTTGTAAAACCTTTCAATCCTGAAAAATTGTTACAAGTAATAGAGAAAGTATGCGCTTAACTTTTAGTTGATGAGAGGTTTTTGTGGATGAATTAGAACGTTTTAAAGCAACCTATATAGAAGAATGTAAAGAATTGCTCACAGATATGGAGGAGCACCTTTTATCTCTTAATGGGGAGCATGCAGAACAAGAAGAGCTCAATGCTATCTTCAGATGTGCCCATTCTATAAAAGGGGGAGCAGGAGCATTTGGCTTCACGAGGATAAGAAAGTTCACACACGTTCTTGAGACTTTGCTTGATGACATGAGAAATGGAAAGATTTCTCTTTCTCAGGAAGTTATCGATATACTATTGGAATCTAATGACATCTTAATCAATCTCATTTCAATGGCAGAATCTAATACAGAGCCTGATAGAGAATTTGGCAGTGATATAGAAAAAGAATTAATAAAGATTGCAAATCGCTCTTCGGATAAAAAGCCTATTTCACATAATCAAGATGAAAATAGTTCCGTTGTTCACATCGATAGCGAGTCTGCACAATCAGATAGAAAGAAATTCTATAATATAAAATTTTCTCCACACAAAGATCTTCTATCCACTGGGAACGAACCTATCTTGATCATACGCGAGCTTAGAAGCATTGGGACATTAGATGTCAAAACAAGCACAAAGGCAATGCCTAAACTACATGAAATGAATCCTATTGAGTGCTACTTAAATTTTGATATGGATCTAGAATCACGTGAGCCATTATCAAGGGTGAAAGAAGTATTTGAGTTTGTTGAAGATAATTGCGACCTTTCAATCTCTGAAGATGCAGGGCTCTTCTCTGATACTATAGCAACAGATATAAAAGAATCCGAGTTTGTTAATGATAATACTACTCCTATAACGGCAGAAAAAAAACAAAAGGATGATACAGCTTCCAACAACAACCAATCTGTCAATTCTATAAGGGTCGATGTCGATAAAATTGATAGACTTGTAAACCTTGTTGGTGAACTTGTAATAACTCAAGTCATGATAAATGCACAAACAAAAGCTCTTCCTTTTGAGCAATTTGGTAGCCTAGTTGTTGGGGTTGAAGAACTTGCACACCACACCAGAGAGCTCCAAGATGCTGTTATGGCTGTTCGAATGCAACCTGTGAAAAGCATATTTTCTAGAATGCCAAGGCTTGTCAGAGATCTTGCAAAAAAACTAAATAAGACCATAAACCTAGAGTTAAAGGGTGAATCAACAGAAGTAGATAAAACAATTATCGAGCAATTAAGTGATCCTTTAACGCACCTAATTAGAAACTCTGCTGACCATGGCATAGAGAGTGCCCAAGAAAGATTAGAAGCAGGCAAACCTAAAGAAGGCACAATAATACTATCAGCTGAGCATAGGAGTGGCAAAATAGTAATTGGCATAGAAGATGATGGCAAAGGTATAGATAGAAATAAAGTATTAAAGAAGGCAATAGAGAAGGGCATTGTATCAGAAGAGGAAGCTGATTCTTTATCAGAATCACAGATAGATTATCTAATTTTTGCACCAGGCTTTTCTACAGCAGCCACGATATCAGATGTCTCAGGACGAGGTGTTGGGATGGATGTAGTGAAAAAAAATATCGAAAACATAGGCGGCTATGTAGATGTAAATAACGATCCAGGTAATGGATTGATGATTAGCATATACATACCTCTTACGCTTGCAATTTTAGATGGAATGATAGTATCTGTAGGTCAAGAGCATTATATTATACCAATTAATAACATTCTCGAAACATTAAGACCTTCACACAACGAAGTAAAAACGATAGCAGACTCGAGCGATGTAATAAATATCAGAGGTGAATTCATACCTTTATTATATCTTCATAGGTTGTTCAACATACCAAACTCTGAGACAGAACCTGAGAAAGCATTAATAGTAATAGTAGAAACAAATAATAAAAAATATGGATTAATAGTAGATGAGCTGTTGGGGCAGCAACAAGTAGTGATAAAAAGCCTCGATGCCAATACAAAATGTGTAGATGGGATATCAGGCGCCACTATATTAGGAGATGGCAGAGTTGCCTTAATTCTTGACATGATCAAGCTCTTAGGCCTATCTTCAAAGAATTTAGTTAATAAGAATAAGAAGGTGGCCTAATATGATAGAGAAAGAAGTAAATCAATCGTTTTCTAGCAATGAAAATTCTGCTGATGATCTAACGCAGTATCTGACTTTTGCTGTTGGTAATGAAGAATTTGGGGTTGAGCTTACGTCCGTTATGGAAATTAAAGCTTGGATATCACCAACAAGGTTACCAAACGCACCAGAGTTTTTATTAGGTGTAGTAAACCTAAGAGGTATAATACTCCCAGTCTTTGATATGAAGGCAAGATTTGGAGTAGGTCTCACAGATATTAGCGCTAATAACAAGGTCATTGTCTTTATAAAATTTCAACAAAGAGTAGTAGGCATGGTTGTAGATGCTGTGTCAGATATAGTATCAGTAAATTTCCAAGATGTCCGAACTGCTCCAAAGATGCAGCATGATATAAAAGATGAGTTTATATCTGGTCTTGTAGGCGTGAAAGATAAGATGATAATAGTACTTGATATATCAAAGCTATTTGCAGAAATTGATTTCAATTTACCTAAGAATGAGGCATAAAAGATGTTGGATCATTCTGATGACTTAAGATTTAGTGATGGTGAGTTTAAAGATTTATCTAAGCTCATACACAAGGAGATTGGGATAGCGTTAGCTGACAATAAAAAAAGCATGGTATATAGAAGGCTTGCAAAACGCATAAAGGAGCTATCTCTTAAGAGCTTTTCTGATTATATAAGATTAGTTGAAAATGACCCTTCAGAAATAAGTAATTTAGCAAATGCAATCACTACAAATCTAACAAGCTTTTTCAGGGAAAATCACCATTTTGAGCACTTAGAAGAGCTACTAGCTAATCATATTAAAAACAATAAAAGCCTAAGAATTTGGTCTGCAGGTTGTTCAAGCGGTTGCGAGCCATATTCAATATCAATGGTCGGAGCTAGCATCATCAATAAAAGCAATTACGACTTCAAAGTGTTGGCAACCGATATAGATTCAAACATGTTGAATACTGGTTTTATAGGAGAATATGATGCAGAGCTTTTCGAAAAAGTGCCCGCAAAATACAATAGATACATAACATATTCTGGTGGAACAGGAAGTATAACGCCCGAAGTAAAGCGTCTTATATCGTTTAAAAAGCTAAACTTATTACACAATTGGCCGATGCAAAAGAAGTTCGACATAATATTTTGTAGAAACGTAGTTATATATTTCGATAAAGCTACTCAAAAAATGATATTCGATCGCTTTGCAAATTTAATAAAGCCTAGAGGCTATTTATACATAGGACATTCAGAGAACTTAATGAGTGTTTGTAACAAATTTGAGTCATGTGGAAAAACTATATATAGGAAGCTTTAGTAGATGACACAAAATTTTCAAAGAAGAACAGATAAAGAAAAGCATCAGTCAGGTGATTATTACTCTGGGCCAGATCGTTACTACGACCAAGTCAACGAAAACACAGTAATCAAGCTTTATTCCGGTGGATACTATGCATCAAAAACAGCGGGTGAACTTGTTGTAACAATTCTAGGCTCTTGTATAGCATGCTGCATGTATGACCCTATCAATAAAGTTGGGGGAATTAATCATTTCCTAGTACCTGGTTTAGATAGTGTCCACTCTAATAGCTCATCTGCAAGATATGGTATTAATGCAATGGAGCTTATGATAAATGACATGGTAAAAGTTGGCGGTCAAAAAAGGCATATGGTTGCAAAAATATTCGGTGGCGCAAAAATGATAGACATTACCAGCAGGATAGGAGAAAAAAACATTTCTTTCGTGGAAGATTTTCTACAAAATGAAGGAATAGCAATAGTGGCAAGCGATGTTGGAGGCTCTTGCCCTAGACGAGTACATTTTGAACTAAAAACTGGGAAAGTTAAAATAAGAAAATTGAGAAGAATAGAAGACTTGAAGGTTGTTGAAAAAGAAAAACAATATATAAATGAAGTAAAAGAGAAGCCAAAAGCATCTGAAAAAAATGATGATATAGTACTATTTTAAAGCTGAGAAAGTATAATGAAAAAAATAAAAGTAATAGTAATAGACGATTCTAAATTTATCAGGACTGTTTTCTCAGGTCTACTTAATCAGCATCCTGATATAGAAGTTGTCGATACAGCTGAAGATCCTTTCGATGCACGAGACAAAATAAAGCTACATAATCCAGACGTTATTACTTTAGATATAGAAATGCCAAAAATGGATGGAATCAGCTTTTTAGACAAAGTGATGAAGTTAAGACCTATGCCTGTAATAATGGCGTCAACTTTAACAGAAAAAGGAGCTGACATCACATTGCGTGCACTTGAAATTGGTGCAGTCGATTATATAACAAAACCATCCGATTTATCTGCCAATTTAAACTTAGATAATTTAGGTATATTGCTTGCAGAAAAAATAAGAATAGCTGCCAATGCCAATATACTAAGCAATCCAAATAGGTACAATTCTATCAAAAGAATTATAGAAAAGGATCAAAATTTCGATTCTCTAAAATTGATAGCAATAGGTGCATCAACTGGAGGTGTTGAGGCAATCAGAACAGTACTTTCAAATTTACCTGCTAACTGTCCGCCGATTGTTATTACACAACATATGCCTGAGAGATTTACAGAATCATTTGCAAAACGATTAGATTCATCTATGCAAATGTCTGTTTGTGAGGGAAAAGATGGGATGCCAATCAAGCCTGGTCATGTTTATATAGCACCTGGTGATAAACAAATGCAAGTGATTGGTGATATGTCTAAGGGTGCTCATCTTAAAATCTTTAATAGCGAACCTGTGTCTGGGCATAAGCCTTCTGTCGATGTATTATTTGAATCTGTTGCCTATAATATAGGACATAATGCGATAGGTATCATGCTAACTGGTATGGGCAGAGATGGAGCAGCAGGAATGGTAAAAATGAAAAAAGCTGGTGGGTTTAATATAGGTCAAAACAAAGACTCTTGTGTTGTTTATGGGATGCCTAGAGCGGCACTAGAAGAAGGCGCAATTGATATCGAGCAGCATCTTGATAATATTGGTGACACAGCTTTGAAAAAATGTTTGAGGTGATTTAATATGCTTAGTGATAAAATTATACCAGAAAACGAGATGAAAAAAGAAGAGGGCTCTGTAACATATTCAGATAGTCTGTTAATTCTACGAGCTCTGGAGACTATCATTTCACAGTTGCCAAACACAGCTAAATTAGTAGAGGATAGCACTCTAGATTTAAGCGATCGTTTTAAAATTTTAGCAAAATCATCAACAGATCAAGCTCAAAAAATTGATGAGCTATTAGAACTCACCCAAAATCTTGAATTCAATGACAAGCAAATATCGTTAGGTGAGGCATTTGAAATGATAAGCTGCACAATATCAGCTGCGATAGAAAAGATTTTATTCGTATCAAAAATGTCTATTGCGATGGTTTACAGCTTAGATAGTGCTATGTCTTTAGTTAAAGAAATAGAAACATATATATTAAAAGTTCAGAAGATTACAAAGCAAACAAATCTTCTTTCACTCAATGCGACTATTGAAGCATCCAGGGCAGGAGAAGCAGGAAAAGGCTTCTCTGTGGTTGCAAATGAGGTGAAAAGCCTATCCAGAGGGATAGAAGAGCTCGCAACCGGGATGAAAGATAAAATCAACAATATAGTAGTAAGCGTAAAAGGTAGTCATAAGATACTGGAAGAGATTGCAACCATCGATATGACAGACAATATACTTGTAAAAGAGACTATTGGTAACTTGATGAACACACTGATTAAAAGAAATGAGCTATTATCTAAAGTGATGGGTAATGCCGCAAATAACTCTAGGGATGCTGCAAAATCTATAAACTCGCTTATCATGGGTATGCAGTTCCAAGATAGAGCATCTCAATCCATACACAATACAATAGATGTACTAACACTAATAAAAGATATTATATCTGTAAAAATAGATTCATATTCAGATAAGGAAAGTGTTATACTAGATAAAGATAAAGCTAAGCTTTTTGCATCAACATTTAGGCTTGGAATCCTTAAAGAAGCATTTGCGCAAATACTGATAGATAACTCAAATATAGAGAGTATGTGCGACATAGACGTAAACTGTAGCTTAAACGATAACAAACCCTCAGATGGTGCTTCTAAAAAGCCAGAAGATGATGATATCAATTTGTTTTAACATCTCTTCTCAGTTGCAATTGACCTTAAAATATATGAAAATAATTTCATCTATAATTTTTATATCTCAACTTGAACTATCCAGAAACATTATCTAAATACACAATTCGCATCATAGATGATCACAGAATCGCCATGGAGATATACCATGTGATCTTAATCAATATATTCCATTTTGACCAAGATGCTGCTGCCAAACTTGCGATCAAGCTCAAAACTAGTGGCAATATCTCAATTAACAACCTAGCATTTGAATCTCTAAAAAATGTTGTAGAATCTACCGTAAATTTTCTTGATATATTGGGCTTAAAATTTTCATATCAAACCTCCAAAGCTTTATGATTTCGGATTCTTTTTCAGCGCTATTAAAAAGAGCTAAGCTTCTTTCAACACAAGTAGGATCAACATCTATTTCGTGCGATCAGCTTTTTATATTAGCTATAGATGAATTGCTAAAGTTTGAAACATTGCGTTATGCGAACAACGAGTTATGCAACCTTAAATCTAAGCTATGTGCTAATCTTGATTTAGAATCCATAAATGGCTTATATATAAAGCCTAACAATGTCTCTTGCAGTTATGATCTACAAAAAATAATCGCACAATCGATATCAAAATTTCACAAATACAACTCAGTTGGGATAACAATATGGCACTTGCTTTACACCATTTTTGAAGCTCAGCTCGAGTTCTCTTACGCACTGATAGAATGTGGAATTAAAAAAGAGTTCATATCTACTCTAATAAGTGATGCTGCTTTGCAATTCGAGTCAAATGATAACTTATTACAGCTAGAGCTTTTATCTAATAACTCTATAAAGATATTAGAACAATATGCTGTGGAGTTTACAAACACTAGCGTTAGTCATTCCTTTGACGATCTTATTGGTAGAGAGTCTGAGCTTAACCAAGTTATTGAGGTATTGCTAAGACGCAAAAAGAATAATCCTCTTTTAATAGGTTGTGCAGGTGTAGGTAAAACAGCTATTGTAGAAGGACTTGCGAAACAGATATCTGAAGGTAGGTGTATACCAGATCTCGCAGGGTGCAGTATCTTCTCTTTAGATATGGCAAGCATTATAGCTGGAACAAGGTATAGGGGAGACTTTGAAACCAGGATCAAACATATATTGGAGATAGCTAGTTTAGATCCAAAAGTCATACTTTTCATAGATGAGATTCACACTATCGTAGGCGCTGGTGGAACACAAGGTAGTTTAGATGTAGCAAATATTCTAAAACCATATTTGGCTAGGGAGCTTATAAAATGCATCGGCGCTACAACAGAGCTTGAATACCATATGTATTTTGAAAACGATAAGGCTTTAAGTCGCAGGTTCACAAAAATTACAGTAAAAGAACCATCTGAAAAGGACACAATTGATATTTTGAAAAAGATCAAGAATAAGTATGAAGACCACCATAATGTAATTTTTACAGATCAATCTTTAGAAAAGATAGTCTCCATAAGTAAAATCTATTTGCCAGATAGATCTCAGCCAGATGCCTCTATAGATATCCTAGATATTATTGCTACTAGAGTGAAGATATCTAATAGGCCCGATAATACTATTGTTACAGATGATGTAGAAAAATACTTTGGTATCAAGTCTGTGTAGCAGTGATATTTGACACTATACCATATACCAAAATCACTATAAAAATCCCATGGATATTGAAGTCGATCGTTGCAGCTGCAGCTCCTGGGGTGTCGACCCTGCAACTAGGACAAACACAGCAAAACGATTGCACACATATTATTTTATATCACTAAATACAACTACAAAGCCGCACCCCTTTTATACGAATTTAGGTATACTTTAACAACTGCTATAGCAAAGTCTCTATAAAAAAGCGTTTATTCTACATCGCAGACTACTTGGGTGAAGAGTATAAAAGCCTAAACAAGCTCCACAAAAATACTATTTAACTTCTTGATACAAGGAAGGAATAAACATTGTAAACCTAGTGAATTCTCCTACCTCTGATTCACAATCTATATACCCTTCCATATCCTCTATAACCATCTTACAAAACGATAGGCCTATGCCTGTACCTGTGGTGCTGTTAGTAAAAAAACGCTCAAATATATGAGGCATAACATCGTCAGAGATACCTGCACCAGTATCTTGGAAGATAATTGTGTGGTCTGTTGTATATATGCGTATCGATATACCCATTCCACCATATTTAAAAGAGTTCTTAATTAAGTTTATAAATACATGTTTCATATAATAATAAGAGCCTTTAAAAAACACCGAATCTGGTATTTCAATATTCACACATCTTTTTTGTTGCTGAGTGCAGATATCTCTTACAGCTTCTTTTGCACATTTAGCAAGATTATATGAGTCCACATCATCAGCAATTACACAGCTCTTGATAGATGTAAGAGTCTGTTCAACATTCTTGATTCCTTTTCTAGTAACAGTTTTCAAGGTCTTGATTGTTTTAATAAACATGTCATAATTCAATTTATCAAATGTTATCGAACATTCATCTCCATTTTTTGAGACTTTATATTTTGCATCTTTTATTATTGTAGATAGTGCATCAATATTCATATCCAAAGTGCTAAAAGGCGATATAGCTTCATGTGCCATAGACCCTCCCAACACCTGCATGATCTCAAGTTTATCATCTGCATTTAGTTCTTTACGTCTTGCAAATATAATACCTATTGCACTAGCAAATATGCATACATAGGACAGCAGGTAAATAGTTTGAAAATCTGTGTGCAAAGTTGGGGCACCTATTAAATAACTATGAAACAACCACCCTGATGCAATGCCAAGCACCGAAATAATCACAAAACTCACCCAGTCTACTAACATAGCAAGTAGCATGATCGCAAGTGCCACGTTGATTAACCATTCTATGTTTGCATGCATTATTAAGAACATAATTGTAGTTAAGAATGATAAGCAGAACATCAATGTAAAATGCCAATATAATGGGAAGTATCTCTGAGACCATTGAGGCCAAAACTCTTTTAGCAAGAGCCCTACGCATAAAAATCCAGCTATTATTCTTAAAGAGATCATCACAGGGTAGTCAAGAGCGTTACTTTCTGTTGTCCACATAAAAAATGGCACAACATAGTTAACACAGCAAAAAATGCCAAATGTAATATGAGGGGCCCCAATCTTTTTAACTTTGCTTGTAGAATAAAGCACAATATTAGAAAGGGTCGGCAAATACTTAAGCAGGTTTAACTTCACCTTTTGTGATATTGTGTGATGCTTAGTACGATCGATAAAAAGGTTTCTGTCATTTGTAAAATATACAGCGAATATAAAAGCTATCAAAGAAGTTGCAGTGCATATCATTGGAATCGCAAATTCGCTTATACCTTTCACATGAGTAATTACTAAGGTGACTATATTGACAACTGTACATATCCAAAAGCTTACTGCATTTGCACGAAAATTTAAAAGCGCAAGTGTAAGCGGGATGCTAACCGATATAAATATTGTCTGTGACATTAGTATTATCACTGAGATATTATAGTTTTTACTAGCTATATATGTTGCAATAACACCAGAGATTAAAGTACATAGCTTCATTATAGACAGCCTAACCTTCTCAGAGCTAAACTTTTTATCATAAAAGAAATTGTGAGCAATCAAGATTCCACCGCTATTTAAAGCAGAATCAGCTGTAGACATTATAACAGCAAGCATTCCTGATATAGCTAATCCTTTTATCCCCACAGGTAATAGCTCATTTATTATAATTGGAATAATAGCTTTTGGCTCAGCATTAGGAAAAAGCTCTAAAGCAGAAAAAGCTATACATGTTGTAATAAGAGCTAGAGCTAATACAAGAAGAGCATATATGTATGTGATCTTCTTTGCTTGCAATGCATGATGTGTCATCAAATATCTTTGTATTATACTTGGATACATAAATGCAAATGGCAGACACCAGTACATAAACAATAAGAAATATTCATCAAACTTTGGATGCGTATATATCAATCCATGATCCATAAGTACCTGATCTCTAAATATCGTGCTTAACCCACCTGCTTCATTTGTGGCGACGTTAGCAATAATTGGTATTATCACTATTAAGACAGCAAATTGAAATACGTCTGTGATTGCAACAGCCCTAATACCACCAAATGTAGAGTAAGCTACAACCAATAAACTCGTGATTGCAACAGCATAAAAGTAATCTATTCCTAAGAAAGAAGCAGCTAGATGCCCCATCACTGTGAGCTGCGCAGAAAAAATACCTATACAGAAGAAATACCCTATAAACCCAGAAAACCTGTTAGCTTGATTACCGTAGAAATATCCAACCACATCAGAAATCGATATCATTCCATCGAATCTGCTATCAAACTTGGATGAGATGAAATGAGCAAGTATAATCAATGAAACAAAGCTTCCAAAGCCTGCGGCAATCGCAAATATTATGCCGTCTGCAAAGATCTGAGCAGTCATACCTGTTGTGGAATCTGCTCCAATCATCGTTGCAAGTAGGGTTAGTACCAACACTGGCACACCATACATCTTGTTTGCAATAGCGTAATCTCTTACTGTCTTGATGTTGCGGCCTGCTGCGACGCCTATTAACAATGTTAGTATCAAAAAAATTAAAACTATTATCTGATCAATACTTGTGTAATTCAATAATGTATTCATATTTTAAAGCTTTTTATATACGAGGGGTTATGATTTTAATATTTTTTTAATAAAAGTCTAGAATAAATTTATATGATGTTGAATTAGACCACTTTATTATAGCGATGATTTTTTTACATCACGCTTCTTGAAAAATCTAAAAACTTCACTATCTACGATCTATAAATAAATATTTTTGGATTAATCTGATGGAAAATCAAGACGCTGAGGAAGTAGTACAACAAGATGAGAATGAGGCTATTAAAGCTCCTAATAACGAGAAACAGGTACCTGAGGAAGAGCATAATAAGTTAAAAAATCAGCTTATGATGGTTGCAGCAGACTTCGAGAACTTCAAAAAAAGAGCAGCAAAAGAAAAAGAAGACGATGCTAGATATAACATCTCTAAGTTCGCAAGAGACATGATAGAGGTGTTAGAGAATCTGTATAGAGCTGAAAGCAGCATCAATACCGAAGAGCTTGAGTCTAACAACACTTTAAAGCAGATCTTTACTGGAGTTGAGCTTACAAAGAAATCCCTAATCGATGTTTTTGAAAAGTATAATATCAAAAGAATCGACCCTATAGATCAACCATTCAATCCAGATTATCATCAGGCGATTGCCCACGTTCCAAGCACTACTCATGAAGATGGATCTGTAATACAGGTGATCCAAGCAGGATATGTAATACACGATAGGCTTTTAAGACCTGCTCTTGTTGCGGTTGCTAAAAAGGAATAGTTCCTCTAGCTTAATATTTGCTAAATTCTGATAAAATGTGACTTATAAGCTCACGAATATCCTTGTATATATTGGGGCGTACGTCTAGTGGGTGTCGCGTAATGCAATCTAGCAAAGCTCCAATGTTAAATTGATTAACTAACAGGTCTAAATTTTCAGGTAGCAAATTACCGTTATCTGTCAATCCTTTGAGAAAAGCATCTTTAAATTCAGATGGCATTTTGTGAGAATATCTTAGCATGCTTGCTACATCATCCATAAAAAAAACCAGAATAAGCAAATTCCCAATCTAAGACACCTGTCACAGCCCAAGAGCCTGTCACCTTGTCTACTAAAATATTAGCAGGGTCAAAATCAGCATGAACTAATGACACACTGTTATTTATAAAATCTGGTAGTCTCTCAAGGTGGCGCTCTATCGAATCTATAATATCCTTATCTAAATACCTGATAACATTGTGGTGCTTTAGACAGGATAAAGAAAATCGATTAATAGTTTCATCACCAAATCCATGCTTTATGTTCAATTCTTTATAAAAAAAACCAGCTTCTGAAAATTTATGGGCTGTGATTTTTGAAAGAATAGTACCAACCTGATACATGATATCGGCAATATCATGAAATGCATCGCCTAATAAGAGGTCCCTTAAAGATATACCATACATAAACTCGGTAATAGCAAAATAATAGCCATCCTGCTCTCCAATATAATATGTAGTAGGTACGGGCACTGTTTCTTTTAATAAAACAGCTATTTTTTGCTCAATAAAGGCTGCACCTTTATCACGTAAATATACTCGTAAAATAAGTGGATCTTTCCAATCTTCCAAATGAATTTTAAAATTAAGATTTGCGCATCCACCAGATATTAATTGTTGAGAAATTAGCTTTTTATTGGGGTAAGCAAGTCTTACCATCTCCTCCACAATGCCTTGAGGCAATCTCTGTGTCACGCTAGTCTTTTCCCAATCAACCTTGAACATCAGATTTTATATACTCTGCAATCAATTTTGTAATATCGAGGCTTTCTGAGTTTTGCGGCACGGAATTTGTTGATATAAAACCATCAATAACCCCTATAGACTGTGTAAAGTCTTGATTCAAAAGATGTGTTGCAGCTCCGTATATTTTATCAGCTCCTTTTTGCTTACACATCTCAGCAGCGGCAAGCATAGTTTTACCTGTTGAGACTATATCATCGTATATTATAGCCGTATAACCATCGATATCACAACCATCCACAGCATCAATAGATATATTATTTATATCTCTTGTTTTGCTAAAGTGCATAAACTTAATAGGCTTGGACAATCTTTTTTCTAAAGCTTGAGCAAATTTAGTAGCTCTCTCTATGCCTCCAGAATCTGGTGATACAACACAGATCTTATCTTCCTGTAGCAAAGATGCATAGTAGTCACAGAACAAAGAATGAGCTTCTAAAGACTTCGCCTCAATTTTATAGGAATCTTGAAAAGCATCCTGATTGTGTACGTCAAATGTAACTATAGAATCAAGCCCAACTGACTCTAGAAGCCTAGCAACTGCATTATTAGCAACAAGATCTGTGCTTGAAGACCTCTTCTCCATTCTGGAATAACATATATATGGCGCGATCAATGTGAGTTTAGTTGCACCATTTTCTTTTAGCATATCTATAAAAAACAACACTTTAGTCAATCTATCATTAGTGGAAGACGTGGTGTCTCTATTTAATGAGCCCACTATATAGATATGCTTATTTTTCAAATCTTGAGAAGTCGAGAAAAAGGAATCTCCTTCTTCAAAACTATATTCATCAGGTTTTGATAAGGTTAAGCCAGCAGTTATAAATGCACGATAATATTGTTCATATCCGTTAAAACAAAGTACCGTAAAGTCCTTATCCATGCTGGCTTTTATAATCAATTAACGATCTAAAATCTCGCCTTCACTTTCATCAGGCAAATCTAATTTACCTTTTATACCACAAGCGCTCAATAGGGAGAGCGATATCAAAGATACTAGAAAAATCTTAAAAAATTCTTTCATAATTTATACCACTTAAGCTTTCATATATTTTCTTCTTGCAGCTCTGATAGACTTCCTGATTTGCACAGGATTTGAACCATTACCGCTTCTTCTAGATATTAAAGCTCTAGAAGGTATCAAAACGCTATATATATCATCTGTAGCTTCTGGCAAGATAGTCTTAATCTCAGAAAGCTCTAGAAGAGAAAGCTTTTTATTCTTCTGTATTGCATAATCTATAATATCTCTGGTAATTTGCTGAGCTTTATTTAAAGGCTTATTAGCATTTTGCACTATCCAATCAACTAAATCGATAGCTGTAGAGAAGTTGCTTGATCCAGCTTCTTTCATTTTCTTCCTATTGATTGTGAAATCAGACAGAGCTTCAGAAAGATTTTGTATAGCTTCAAAAGATTCATCAAATGCGTTTATTACTAACTCATTTAACTCTTCAAAATCTTTAGAATATTGCATATTCATATAGTTTGTAAGCGCGATTGCAGACATTAATGCACCAGATATTTTAGAAGACTTAGCTCGTGTAATCTCAAGCACTAAAGGGTCACGTCTAAATGGCAAAACAGCATGCTGTCTTGCTATTTTACTTGAAAAATTGATAAACTCTTTTTGGGGGCTATGCCAATCTATCATCTCATTAGCAAGTTTGGATGTATGCATAGAGAAGTTAGCTAGCACAGACAAACACTCCACAACAAAATCTCTGCTAGAAATAGCATCTACAGAGTTGCTGCATGCTTTTTCAAACATCAAAGATCTAGCAACCATGTCTTTGCTCACGTGGTAAGAGTTGCCCGCAACTTCACCTGCACAATAAGGAGATGTGTTCATCCTATCCTTGGCATCTTTCATTCTTTCACGATCTCTGCCAAACATTTCAACATAAGCAAGAAGATGATGACCAAATGAAGATGGTTGAGCAAGTTGTGAGTGTGCATACGCAGGAAAGATAGTCTTCACTGTACTCTCAGCTTTATCTATAATAGATCCTTGTACGCTTTGCACCATAGAATCAAGTCTATCGAAGGCATTTCTTATCCAAAGCCTTAGATCTCCACTTTTCTGAGCATCTTCAGATCTTGCAACATCAAACCAAGAGTATGCTTCCGGAGCTATCTCAGACAATCTGACTCTTACGAATTCGTAAATAGACTGGTCATTAACTCTCTCGATATTTTGATCTTTTGATATTTCTTTTGCTATTTTATCTAGCGCATCCATCAATTGCTTTCCTTCTGACTCAGGCACTACCTGACGCTTAACGTGCATCTTCAATTGAGCTTTCAATGAATCAATTATTTCAGCATACAGCCTTTTTTCTAAATTGAACTGGTTACGAGAATAGCCTATACTATCTGTGGAGTTGGCTGCATTCCAAATAGGCTTTGAATACTCAAACGATATCTTACCATCTTTGTTTGGCGAAGATTCTATAATGTTTTGTTTTTTTAATTTCTCTGCTCCCATATACAGTATACTCTCTAGAATAAAATGTTAAAGTTTTGTTAAGCTGTAAATCATTTTAAGGAATCTATCAATATGATTTTTCATATAAAACGTAAAAAAAGTATTCATATGAGGATCATATGCATCTTTTCTATATCTATTCAACTCTTGCAATCTTTATTTATTCAAGTAGCAAAAGCCGCAGATTTTTCATTAAATTCTGATAATAAAGCAGAAGCAGTATTATCAAGAGAGCAGATGTTGCAGAAAAAAGATGAATTAGATCTTTATGATATAGAACTAAAATCTATCAAGCCTAAAGAGCTGATATTTAAGCCATTCTTAGAGCCAAAGCTTTCTTTTAGTAACTTAGATGACATGGAAATATCTTTGAAATCTTATAGAAATAACTTTCTGATAATATATTTTTTTGCATCTTGGTGTACCAGTTGCGCTGGTGATATAAAATCTATTGCAAAGCTTGCTGATAAGATAAACTTCACAGACACAAAAGATGTTAAGATAATATTAATATCAGAGGATTTCAAATCAAAAGAGCAAGTTTTCATGTCACTTTCTGGAGTCGCCAGCAATAATTTTGACATATTATTTGATAAAAACAGGGTGGCAATGTCCTCACTTGGTGTAAAATCGCTACCTACTGCCTTCTTAGTAAACAAGGAGGGTTTCGTATTTGCAAAGATAGAAAGGAACTTGGAATGGAGCGCTAAGGTAATGTTCGATGACATAATAGATCTTAAAGATAATCAGCATACTCAAATTGATAGAAAAAATGTATATTCATTTGATCCTTCAGAGGATATAATCTATAAAAAAACTGATAAAAAACCAGTTACCATAATTAATTAATCAGAGTACATAATGTCACAAGTTACAGTATCTATAAAAAAATTACCAAACCTAAAAGAATTACCATTACCTAGCTATGCTACATTGGATAGCGCAGGTCTCGACCTAATGGCAGCTATAGAAGAACCGATCACTCTTAACCCTTTGGAAAGAAGAGCTGTTCCTACAGGCATCGCGATTGCATTACCAAAAGGTTTTGAGGCTCAAGTGCGCCCTAGATCTGGACTTGCATTAAAGCATGGTATCTCAGTTCCTAATGCTCCTGGCACAATTGATGCAGATTATAGGGGTGAAGTTTGCGCAATTTTAATCAATCTTTCAAATGAACCTTTTGTTATAGAGCGAGGCATGAGGATAGCCCAGATGGTTATAGCTCAGCACTCTCAAGCAGATTGGAACATAGTTGAGACTTTGGATGAAACAGCCAGAGGCGCTAGCGGCTTTGGTTCAACAGGAGTTTCTGCAAAACAAGCTGCATGATATATTCGCAGTACATATCGGGTAAGTATAGAACTATAAAGGACTACTCATCCATATTGCTGCTGCTTGTTTATTTTTTACCGTCATGGATAAGGTGGGATAGGGGTGATCATCTACCTTCCCAAGCTATTATGATGGATTTACCTAATCGCAAAGCGTATTTATTTTCGATAGAAATATGGCCAGAGGAAGCATACTATATAGCTGGCATCTTGATGATGGCAGCATTCGCCCTGTTTTTTGTTACATCTCTATTTGGCCGTATTTGGTGTGGTTACACCTGCCCTCATACTGTTTTTGTAGATTTCTTTATCAAAGTAGAGCGCTTCTTTCAAGGAGATAGAAATGCAAGAATAAAGCTAGACTCTCAACGCATGACTAAAGCAAAATTCAAAAAGAAGTTTATGACTCATCTTGTATGGTTATTAATATCGTTTAGCTTCGCATTCGGTTGGGTTTGTTACTTTTATGACGCGTCAACTTTGGTGAAGGATATAGTATCATTCAAAGTCACAGCTGGTGGCTTAACTTGGCTATTTGGTCTAACTTTTTCTACATATCTCTTTGCTGGATTTGCAAGAGAAAGGGTGTGCACATACATGTGTCCCTATGGTAGATTTCAGTCTGCTATGCTTGACAACAACTCATATGTGGTCACATACCAGAACTGGCGCGGTGAGCCTAGGGGAAAATTCAACCCAGATAATAATAGCTCTTCGGGAGACTGTATAGACTGCAATAAGTGTGTAGTTGTTTGCCCAATGGGCATTGATATCAGGGATGGCTTACAGATGCAGTGCATAGGTTGTGGACTTTGTATCGATGCGTGTGATTCTGTAATGAGTTCGTTAAAAAAGCCGCTTGGCTTAATATCTTATGATAGCACAAATTCTAGTGAAGACCTAAAAGCTGGCAGAAAACATAAAAAAAGAATTATACAGCCAAAGACAATGATATTTGCTGCTGTATTTGCAACCGCTTTATCAGGTCTACTATACTCTCTGCTCACAAAAGATTTGCTAAAGATATCGATTTTACATGATAGATCTGCCCTTTTCACGTATCTTCCAGATGGCTTCATACGAAATAATTATCAAATCAAGCTTTATAACAAAACATCCAAAGAGAAGAGGTTGTCTATAAAAGTTGAAAATAACACTGATATGGAGATTAAGCTTCAAGGCATCTCTGAATATACTAAAGAACAATTTATTATCTTGCCTCCAGAAGAAGCTTTAGATATTCTATTATTTATAAAAGCAGATAAAAAAACAACAGCTTCAGATAATAGAATAATTTTAGATGTTGTAGATACTGAAACAGGTGAAAAGTATAAAGTAACAACAGAGTTTTTGCGTACAAATTCATGATTAATTATCATATTATAGTACTTAGACTAATAGCAGGACTCATAATGTTCGCGCTATTTATGGCCTACGCATTAGCAGAGCACTTTAACGTACATGGATGCATGCTGTGCCAATACCAACGATTCTTATATATTGCTATTTTATTCTGCTCTGGCGTTGGTATGATGTTTATAATTTTAGCAGATGTTATGCTCGTCTTAATCTCTATAATGTTTTTATGCATATCTTTCATGTCTGGATATCAAATCATGCTTGAGAATGGCTTGATAGACCCTTTATTTAGATGTAGCTCTATAGATATGTCTACTATCGGAGACATTGCCTCATTTCAAGCAGCAATTCAAAATGCATCACACGATACAACATGCGGTAAACCACTATATGTGTTTTACTTTGTTTCCCTATCTGGCTTTAGTTTTATATTCTCAGTAGGAATGTTTATCTTTGTTACAGTTTTCACAATGACAGCTATATTTTTTAAGTATGACCAAAATAAATTCTCTAAAAAAATATCAACATAATCAACTCATAGAAGAGTTGGTGAGAGTCGACCATGCGGGCGAATATGGAGCTAAACTTATATATCAAGGACAGCTTTCCGTATTAAAGAATCATAAAGATATCAAGGGTATGCTAGAGCAAGAGCTTACTCATCTTGAATATTTTGAGAAAGAAATAAAAAAGCGCAAGGTGAGACCAACTGTTCTTCAACCTTTATGGCATGTTGGTGGGTTCGCAATGGGTGCTATCACAGCTTTAATGGGTGAGAAAGCTGCTATGGCCTGCACTGTTGCCGTTGAAGAAGTAATAGATGCGCATTATCAAGAGCAGCTAAAAGAGCTAAATAAAATCAGTGGGGAAGATGAACTTAAGTCATCTATAAATAAATTCAGAGAAGAGGAGGTTGATCACATGAATCATGGATTAGATGCCGGAGCTCAAGATGCATTAGGATATCCAGCTCTTAAATTTGCTGTTTCTACCATAACCAAAGTGGCTATAGCTCTCTCTAAGAAATTTTAAATTAGGTGTTGTATACAGGATAAAGAAAGTTTTCAACCCATTTGGATGCAAGAAACTCTAGATAACGAGATAGAAAAAATTGCTCAAAATGATGAGAAACAGAAAGATATTTTTATTACACGTTGGGAGTATGTATCTCCTGCTAGCGCACAAAAACTATTACAATCTTTAACTACAAATACATTTTGCACGCATGTATCTCTTGAATGGGTATCACATCTTCCTTATGATATTCTATCTAAAGCAATTATATCGAATACAGTTATAACAACCCTAATTTTGCGAGATATAGAGCTTGGAGACAATGGTCTTAAGGCAATAACGAAAGCATTGCACTATAACAATACAATAAAGTATTTAACACTTTCAAACATAGGAGCAACTAACCATAAGTTTTTTGCAAAGATTATGGGTTTCAATGCAGTAGAAGAATTTATCATAAGCTTCAACTATATATCAAGCAGTTCTATGCTTCTAATTTCTGAGGCACTTCAATCTAATACTTCCATAACTAACCTAAATATGTATTGCAACTCTATTGGTGTGAAAGGAGCTGCATCTCTTGGTGTAGCTTTAAGCAGAAATAATAGTTTAAAAATTCTTAATATAAGTTGTAATCAAATAAAAAATTGCCCTCAACCACTTCTTACAGCATTAAGCACTTGCTTTCTTCGTACCTTTGATTTTAGTGGGAATCTCTCGAACAATGTAGATGTTGAGAAATTGGATGATAGCATATTAGCAAACCCTAGCATCAAAGAAGCTACATATGATACAGTTGATATCAAAACATCTGAAAGGCTTCAAGCATGTCTGTCATATAGGCAAACAAATGATAAAAGCTCCAATATTAGCATTTAGACCTATTTTCTAAAATGGCATTGCATAGCCTAATAATGCCTGATGTGATATTTTAGAGAGCTAAATTCAATTATAAAGTCGTGCTATTTTTATAGTGGTTTGGCTATATTATAGAGTTCATAGATTTTTCACCGTCTATTACAGACATAAGATATTGAGTTCACATAAATCATTAAAAAGATTGATCAGGTCAATAAAAAATATAAAACTTATTACTGATTTTCCCTAGATCTTTTAAACAATATAAACGCTCTAATCGGCAATCCGCACAAAGCCAACAAAAGAGAGTAAAATATCATCTTAGGTTGTGTGGCAAAAAATGCCCAAGATAAGAATCCAAAGGCTAACGCACCTATTATATATCGATACACTCTCAAATGTTTGTCTCCACGTATCAGCTTAAAGAATGCAAGTACGCAAGCCATATATACAAACAGCACGAACGTTACTGTAACATCGATTATAAGGTTAAATTGCTCCATCAAGCCTTCATTAATCGAAAGCACAATAAATGGCACAGTAAGCACTGTAGACACTATAATCGCATAAGCAGGTGTTCCCATAGAGTTTGTTTTGCTAAAGATTTTTGGGAATAACCCATCATCAGCAGCAGCCTGTGCGATTCTGCCAACTATTATTGTCCATCCGTTAAGAGATCCAACGCAAGTAATGATAGCAGCTATTGCGGTCACACTACCCCAACCCCCGCCAAAAACAAAGTTTGCTGCATCTGCATATGGAGCATGTGATGCCATAAGTGTGTCACTTGGCACAACACCAAATATCACTATTGTTCCCAATATATAAACAAGAGCTGCTATAATTGTACCTGCGATTGTAGCAATTGGTATATTCCTTCGCGGATTAATCACTTGAGACCCAGGAACAGTAGCTGTTTCTACACCTACGAATGCCCACAAAGTTATGAATGCAACAGAATTTAATGCAACACCTGTTGATGAGTTACTAATGTTGAATTCTGGGAAGTTATCAAAGCTTATAAAAGGCAAACACACGATCGGTATTATAAGCAAAGGTAATACTTTTACAGTAGTTATAATAAGCTCGCCTTTACCTGTTGTTTTAAGACCGAATAAGTTAAATGCTGCAACAATAAACAAGACACTTATCTCTAAAAACAACATTACAGATTTATCAAGATCACCAGTAATCACAGTTAGATAACTCGCTGCACTTGCAATTAACGCTGAGTTACTAATCCAAGAAAGGGTCCAATATCCCCAAGCAATCATAAACCCCAGCTCTTTACCAAAAGCTTGGGACACAAACGCATACGGACCACCATTTTTTGGTATCTTATGGCTTAGCTCCGCAAATATAAGTGCTAGCACTATCGCGCCCAATGTTGTTAATATCCACCCCAATAAGCTGATAGATCCGAATTTTGCAAGCGCAACAGGCAATAGAAATACGCCAGATCCTACTAAATTTCCTGTTACCAGGCTAGTTAATGGGATAAGACCCAGTTTTTGGGATGTTTGAGTCATATACTTAATTGTAGATAATAATGTTACTGTTTTTAATTGAAGAGAAGAAGTAAGTGATAGCGCTGTTAGATGCGCTTTCGTTTGGATCCAAGCAATGTGAAATTAGTATATAACATAAATAGTTTAATTGCTTTTTCTAAGAAAATGCTAGAAACTATACAGTCTCTGAGACATTAGCGGGATTATACATGAAAGGGGGCAGTATTACAAGATATTTTTTGACAATCATGATGTTTACATTAGCTGCTATGGCTCATGCAAACCCAGATCCTATAAAGGTTTCTAAGTCTAATTCACCTATAGAGATTTTATCAGATGAGGTGCGCTATCTCAATAATGAGTCCAAAGCTGTATTCACCGGAAAAGTCGAGGCTTCGCAAGAAGATTCCAAGATGTGGTGCGATCAGATGACTGTGTATTTCAATAAGTCTGATGATAAAGCTGACAAAAAAGATCTGGATAACAACAAAATAGAAAAAATACTATTGGATGGAAACGTAAGGCTAGAAAGCAAGGAAGACAAAGCATCATCTGACCATGGAGAATACAAGGTTAAAGACGATATCTTCATCCTAATCGATAACGTAGTTCTAATACAAAATAAGAACACAATGTATGGGGATGAGTTAGTTTATCGTAGAAAAACCGGTGAAAGCTTGCTAAAGTCAAAAGCGCAAGGCAACAAAAAAAGGGTGAAAGCGTTAATTATACCTGAATCTAATCAAGAAAATGGACATATTAAAAACAAATAATTTAGGTAAGTCATTTAATAAAAGACGTGTTGTAAAAGACGTGTCTCTTGAAGTTCACTCATCTCAAATCGTAGGAATTTTAGGCCCTAATGGAGCTGGAAAAACCACCACATTCTATATGATCACAGGCCTGATATACCCAGATTATGGGACTATTCACATCAACGATCATGATGTTACAAAATTGCCAATTTACCAAAGATCTAGAATAGGTATAGGCTATTTGCCACAAGAATCATCTATATTCCGTGGCCTAAACGTTGAAGAAAACATAATGGCCGTTTTAGAGATTGTAGAAAAAGACTCAGAGATACGCCAACATAAGCTAGATCAGCTGCTATCAGAATTTGCCATCACGCACTTAAGGCATTCTCCTTCTGTTGCACTTTCCGGTGGTGAGAGAAGGCGTGTGGAGCTTGCAAGAGCAATCGCCACAGATCCAAAATTCTTGCTTTTAGACGAACCCTTAGCAGGTATTGACCCTATAGCAGTAGGAGAAATTAAGGAGCTTATATTGCAGCTAAAAAATCGTGGCATAGGAATTATAATTACCGATCACAATGTACGAGAAGCACTTTCCATAATCGATTATGCATATATAGTACACGATGGATCTATCTTCATGTCTGGGAAGCCAGATGACATAGTAAACAACAAGAAGGTTAAGCAGATATACCTTGGAGAGAATTTTTCATGAACTGTAAAGATTTTATATCATACAAACTTGCAGGCACAGATAGGCTAAAAAGCATGTGCAAACTTATCGACACTATATATAAAAAAGGAAATAACATTACTGTAATATGCCCAGACGAAACTTCTATGGCCCAATTTGACGATATGCTTTGGAAGTACGAACAGCTTTCCTTTGTGCCTCATTTATGCTCAAACGAAGAAAATGCCTCTATTACACCGGTTGTTTTATCTACTGAAACTTGCAATATTAATCGATCTTCAGTTGCAATTTTATATGACGTTTCGCCAGACTTAGAGTCACTTGAATTCGAGAAATTAATTTACATGTACGAAGCAAAGCATGAAGAACAGACATCTAAATTCAATTTAATTGTTGAAAAGCTGAAAAGCTCTAATATAAATGTTAGTCAATATGCCCAGAGCGGAACCGGCTCTTGGGAAAAAATATAATTTTTAAGCGGAGAATATATGCTCTCTTTTATGAGAAAACACTCTAAAGGGTTTTTTACAAAATTACTTATGATCTTATTAGCCCTAACATTTGTTTTATGGGGTGTAGGAGACATAATAAGGGGCTCCAACAATACGAATGTTTTGGAAGTTGGAGATCAAAAATTCTCTGCGAACGAGATTGTGCCTATCTTCCGCAATCAAATCGCGATGATGGAAGCGAGATTACAGTATAAATTCAAACCAGAAGAGCTAAAAGATCCACAACTTATAAGCATAATTACTAACCAAATAGTTAATAAAATACTTTTGGAAAAAGCTGCTCGCGACATGAAATTGTTTATAAGCGATGAAATGGTGAAGTACGAAATCGCAGCCACTCCTCTTTTTATGAGCAATGGAAAATTCAATAAAGATTTATTCGATAGATTTTTGCGTGAAAACAACAAGACAGAGGCATCCTTAATACAATCCTTGAAAGAAGAAATGCCTATTAGAAACCTAGCAACTGTATACTCTGTCTTAAGATTTGACCCATCTGTTGTAAAGCAAGCACTATATAATGCGCGCAGTCAAATAAGATCTGTAGAACTCATTACTGTATCACCTGATGTTATAAAAATGTCATCTGCGCCTTCTAAAGAAGAGCTGATGTCTATATATAAAGCAAATGATGATATATTCTCCATACCTGAGACACGTGATATATCTTATGTTTCTTTCGATTCATCAATTGTTTCTTCAACTGCTTCAATAACAGACGAGCAAATTAAGGCTGAATATGATGCTAAGAAAAAATTCTTCTCTGAGCCTGAAAAACGCAAAGTATCTCAAATGTTGTTCAAAACAAAATCTGATGCTGAAGACGCTTTAGCAAAACTAAAATCAGGTCACGCGTTTTCAGATGTAGCCAAAGAAGTTCTGCCTGCTCAAACAAATTTATCTATGGGAGATGTGTCTAGGGGCTCATTCAGTGAAGAGATAGAATCTGTAATATTCGCAACAAATACTCAAGGATACACAAACGTTATACAATCTCCTATGGGATATCACATATTCTATATAGAAAGCGTCACACCTGAGAGGACTCCATCATTTGAAGAGCTTAAATCTAAGATTGCACAAGAGCTTAAAATGGAAGCAACTTACAGCAGATTAAATGGCGTTATACAAGATATAGAGCAGATCTCGAATTCTGGTGCCTCTCTAGATCAAATAGCTCAAAAGTACAATTTAAAAATTTCTAAAGAATCCGGTATTTCGAAAAACGGCGATACTAAAAAGCTTTTTGAATCGAATATTGCATTCGCTACAAACGAGGGCAGTCTATCTGGTGTAACTCCATATCCACTTTCTGCTGAGAGATTTATTGTTTTAGCTGTAGATAAAGTTTATCCAAAAGCATCTAAGCCTTATGAGTCTGTTGAGAAAGATGTGACAGCTATATGGCACGCTTCTGAGAAAGCTAGACTCCTTAAAGATTACTCTGTTTCTTTATATAAAGATTTGATAGATGGAAAATTAAAATTTGAGGATGCTGCAAAAAGATCAGGAATTTCTTCTAAGAAAGTCTCGTTAAAACAAGCATCAACGGGCCCTGATTTATCAGAAGATCTAGTTACAAATGTGTTTAGCTCTAAAAAAATGTCTATTACAGAGCCAACAGAGTTATCTAATGGTAACTTCTCTATAGCAATGGTTATAGATATTCAGGATGCTGATCCTACTAAGTTCGCAGAGACCAACAATCAACTTTCTATAGAGTTAATCAATGATGTGTCCAATGAAGTATATGTGGAGATGTTAAATAGCCTCAGAAAAAAATATCCAGTTTCAATAGATCAAAAATTCTTTGAAAGCGGCAATTATTTTTAGTTGATTGTAGTTGACTTGGCATATTCTATGAGTTTATAATATAACAGAAGCACGCTCGTGCTCTTCTATTCTTAGGGAAATCCTCGTATCTTTGAAAATCATAAATAAAAAAATAACAACTTATAAAGGATCTTATGGAAGATAATACAATTCAAGTGCCTACTATAGAAAATGCAGAAAAACAAAAGCCACTTACAAAATCTAGACTAACCATTAAGCGAGTTGCACCAGATGCCAAGCCGGAACACAGCAGTTCGGACGCTGAATCACAAACACCTATTGCAGTTGAACCTAAGGTAGAAGCAAAGCCTATCAACAAAAGAGAATCAGCAGACCCAAAGAATGAGAGATCTACAGATGATTCAGATGATTCAGATATATCTTTCAATCTTAGAGATCTAAAGAAAAAACCAATCGAAGAGCTTATAATACTTGCAGAATCTTTAGAAGTAGAGAATCCAAGCTATTTACAAAAACATGACCTTATATTTGTTATCTTACAGCACTTAGCTGAAAAGGGTGGCGTTATGATAGGAGAGGGCGTTCTTGAGATCATGCAAGACGGATATGGTTTCTTAAGAGCTACTGAATCGAGCTACACAGCTGGACCTGATGATATTTATGTTTCCCCAAATCAAATACGTCGTATGGGCTTGAGAACTGGCGATATATTAAGCGGTGCTGTACGTGCTCCAAAAAAAGGAGAACGCTACTTCGCACTTGTTAAAGTAAACACAGTAAATGACAAGAATCCTTCCAACATACACCACAGGGTGCACTTTGATGACCTTACGCCTCTTTATCCTAATTCCCGCATCATTCTTGAAACAGCTGATCACAAAAATCTAAGCCAAAGAATTATCGATATAGTAACACCGATCGGTAAAGGTCAGAGAGCGCTTATTGTTGCTCCCCCTAGAACTGGTAAAACAGTCTTGTTACAAAGCATTGCCCATGCTGTTACTGCAAACAGCCCTGATGCTAAGCTTATCGTTCTTTTGATCGATGAGCGGCCGGAAGAGGTAACAGATATGGCACGCTCTGTAAAAGGTGAAGTTGTGAGCTCTACATTCGATGAGCCATCTACAAGACACGTACAGCTCGCAGAAATCGTAATAGAAAAGGCCAAACGCCTAGTTGAGATGAAACATGATGTTGTGATTCTTCTAGACTCTATAACAAGGCTTGCACGTGCCTATAACAACGTTGTACCTTCTTCAGGCAAAGTCTTAAGTGGTGGTGTGGATTCAAACGCCCTACAAAGACCTAAACGCTTCTTTGGTGCTGCTCGTAATATCGAGGAAGGCGGCTCCCTTACAATAATTGCTACGGCATTAATTGAGACTGGTTCAAGAATGGATGAAGTTATTTTTGAAGAATTCAAAGGCACAGGTAACGCAGAGATTGTTCTTGATAGAAAAGTTGCGGATAAACGCGTATTCCCTGCTCTTGATGTCGCTAAATCTGGTACAAGAAAGGAAGATCTTCTTGTGGATAAAGCAACACTTACAAAAATGTGGGTATTGAGAAGAATTCTTAATCCTATGGGTACAATAGATGCTGTTGAATTCTTGATAGACAAGATGCATGATACTAAGTCTAACGAAGCATTTTTTGAAAAGATGAATTCTAAAGGATAGTTGGTTTATGAGCATTGGCACTAGATTTTGGCCTACATTTTGGTTAGTTTTAGCTACATCACTAATTGTAACTTACTTCACTTATGATGATAATGAGTTTAAAGCAAAACTAGAGGCAAAGTATGGTGACGACTCTAAATCTACAATCCAAAGCCAAAATTAATTTATTCTTAAACTTAACAGGCAAGCGAGAAAATGGATACCATCTTCTCGAATCCTTTTTTGCATTGCTGGATCTATATGATTTAGTCTCGATTTACGAAACAAAAAGTATAGATGAAGTCATAGTTACTCAGAACTCATGCCACTTGAAGATAGATGATAATATTGTATGCAAGGTGCTGAGCTATTTAAGAGAGCATGGCTACATAGACAACTACTTTAAAATAGTGATAGAAAAAAACATACCACTTGGTGGCGGATTAGGAGGGAGCTCAACAAATGCAGCCGCTGTTTTAACTTCACTAAATCAGTATATGAATCTGCCAGAGCATAAGCTTTTAGAGATTGGATTAAAATTTGGCGCAGATGTGCCATTCTTTATCAAGAACCAAAATGCTTTTGTTAGTGGAATTGGGGAGAATATCAAGCCAGTAAAACTTGGGCTAAATGTACATCTGTTAATAATAAAGCCAGATTTCGCGATATCTTCTAAAGATTGTTATCAACTAGGATTTGATAAATTTACAAACCCTATAGATCTAGATTTAATCAAAGATCAAATAATGTTTGGTAATAATGATTTAGAAAAAAATGCAATAAAATTGAATGATACCATTAAAGATATTTTACTTGAGATCAAAGAGAGAGTAGGCTGTAGACTGAGCAGAATGACAGGTAGTGGTTCTTGCTGCTTTGGGATTTTCGAATCTGAAGATAGCGCTCTTAGTGCAAAAAAGTATTTTGATGAAAAATTTTGGACCTATTATCAGTTACTCAAGTGTTAGTAAAACAGTATGAATTTATATATTAATGAAGCATCTAACAGGCTCCTTTCTGCATTACCAAAGGTTGCAAAGCTTTGTGATGCCACAGCCATGCACATCAATCTAAAGCACTTAAAACAAAGTGATCAGGACTCATCGGACTACTTAAGCATCGCAATCAACATACTTAGGGATCACCTACGCAGCTATACAGGAGACATATACGTATTAAGCGACAGCAAAGATATCATAATAGTCTACAATGGTAGAAGCGATAAGCTTATAAATGACTGTATCAATCAAATACAGTACTTGCTTAGCGAAGATATATTTCATCTATCTTCTAACAAAAGTGCTATAACAGATCATTATTCGATCTATAAGCATGATAGCTGGCATGATTTTGTTTATTTATGCGAAACCAAGTGCAATGCAATCTCTAAAAAAAGACCAGCAAATCAAAATTTATCATCTTCTGCGCTTTCGATAATAACTGGGGCTATAGAAGAATTTTTATGCCATATAGACTGGGATATAATAGTTAAAACACGGTCTGTTTATCGCTTGTCTCAAACTAAAAACACAACACCAATAATAAATGAGCTCTGCGTTGACGTTAACGCTGTAAAGTATATCTTGGGTGATAACTTTGACGTCTTTTCCAACCCATACATAAAAAATTTTGTGCATGAGTTTTTCGATTGGCACGTTCTTATTGCACTTATCAGACTATTGGAAAACGAGATGAATATAGCATATATGATCAATCTCAAGCTCTCCACACTAATGACAGAAGAGTTTAAAGCCTTCAACAACAACCTTTCAGAAGGCCAGCGCAAAAAGATAATAATTGCTATTGATGTTTCTGATATCTTCTTAAACATGCATAATTTCTTAGATATCAGAGAACAACTATCTCAAGATGGTTTTAAGCTCTGTATAGATAATCTAGATCTATTTTCCTTCATGCATATAGACCGTAATGCCCTGGGGTTTGATCTTGTACGCATATTAAATTATTCATCTACACTAGACTTAGAAGCTATAGAGTCCATCGCAACACAACTCAGCGAAAAAATAGCCTCGTGTGGCTCAAGCAGGGTGATCTTAGACATAGATTCTGACACTAACGAGACATTGTGCAGAAAGCTAAACGCCCATTTATATATGTCTTAGAGTATAACAAACATAAACTGCATAGTCACAGCTGTAGAAAGTGTAACTAAAATATTATCATTAACGTCGATCTTTGACGCAATAAGCTCTGCAATAGTTGCCACAATGCTACCTGCAAGTGAACTTATTATAAACTTTTGGGTGTCATACATCGAAAAAAATAAAAACATGCTAATTACAATAGATGTAACCAAAAATGCAGCGCTCCCTTCCATTGTTTTATCATATACAATCCGCTTACCAAACGATCTACCTACTATGGATGCAACAGAATCAGATAGAATCATTATAGATATAGAAGTTATTGCAATCTCCTTATCAAAGAACAATATTGCAAGGAAAGATGCAGTAAGAACATATGTTGTGCTACTTAGAGTTTTAGATTTTTTAAAGTTTATTAGCCACCCTAAAACTTTTTTCAAACCGTTCATAAAGTCAGGTGATTCATCTTTTAGCTTCTCATAAAAAAGCATACATATAAGGCAAAACCCTATAAGCATCACAGCATGTGTCTTGCTGAGCAAACCAATGACTATAGGAATCCATATAGAAGTAAGGTGAAAGATCTTTCTATAAATCTCTTTTTTTAAATTAGACGTATTCATAAGAATAAACTACTATGTTCTACTAGAAAGACTCTAGGGGAATCTTTAAAAAACCTCAATACTTAAAATTCCATGAAAGATCGTATCGAAAAAAAACTCAAAGCCATCTTAGAACCTACCTCTTTGGAAGTTATAGATGATAGCTCAAAGCATATGGGGCACTCTGGCAATACCTTGTCTGGCGAGTCTCACTTTATTGTGAGAATATCTGCTTCATCTCTTAGTGAGTTAAGCAAAGTAAAAGCTCATCAGATGATATTTGAAATTCTAAAAGTGGAAATGCTGGAAATACACGCACTTAATATCGAGATTTTCTAACACATCAAAAATTCTTGTTCTATAAGTTCTGGCATGTGTTCATAATGAAATATGCCTTGATCTTGCATAACAATCTCTTGATTAAAGTATGTCTCAAACTCCGGGAATGATGATTTTACCTGTGTCTTGATATCGTTTTTCAGACATTTAATATCATAATAATCTAATTCTATTTCATCCTGATTCATAAGCATTTTTATTGCTTTTTCGTTGTTGGATAGCACTGCTGCAGTTAAAGGTCTTATAAGACCAAAGCATGGCGAATTAACGTCTACTTTTTCTGATATTAGCTTGGCTAGAGCCTCATCATCTCTAAAAACAACACTAAAATATAGAGCTTCTGAAGTATCAAAGTCTTGTACTTCAGCATCAATGTTCTTTTTAATATCAGAAAACTTTTCTAAATACACAGCATTTTGCTTGAAAAATTCAGTAAGGGCTGGGTTCAGGTGATTATCTATATAAGGTTTAAAGCACTTAAACATTGGTGAAAGCTTTGGGTAAGAGTTTACAAAGTAAAGACCTTCCAAAAGTCTTGCAAAATTCTCTGTTTGCACAAGATACTTGCTCCCATAACAACTTGGCACAGTTACAGTATTCATAAGATCATTGATCCCTATTTTTTTTACTTGTTCTATTAGCTTTTCATAGCGTTCATCTTTTTCTAGTTGGTTTTCATCTTTATATGTATAGAGCTTTTCTATTATCTTATTAACAGTAAAATGGTCTATTGAGTCATATATATCAGAAAGCTCTGGCATCAGAACAAACAGCAGCTTTTTAGAAAGCTCATTATTAGCATTCATAAGATTAATAGCAGCATCTTCATTCGATCCTTGATATCCCAAACAATTGTTTTTAAAAATAATGTCTGAAGCCATGTGAGAAAATTCATGCACTATTGTATTCTCCACTGTTTTCTTATCTTCTTTAGGGTGCGGTATTGCAATTGATATGTGCTTTTGATTGTAGAAATAATTTAAATCTCTCCCTATGCTTTGAAGCTTAAACACAGTGCTTATAACCTCTTGCTCGATTGGACTAAGTGTAGCCATATATTCATCTATTAAGCTTATATCTGATACGTAGTAACCATTTATGTTGGCTCCACATTCAAATCCATACGTTATTATTAAGTCATCTTTGGATATAATCTGTGCTGCAATCACTTCAAGAATAGGCTTAGCTGTATCACTTTCGTAGACTTTACATAGGTATTGATAAAACTCTTTTAGCTTTGAATCACTCACAGAGAAGACCCTGCTTGCTATAACGCCTGGTATTGTATTTTGGGTGAAGCCCTCAGATCTCTTATATCCGTTATGCTCTAACTGATTTGTTAATTTATCCATACACATATATTCTAAGGTTAATTGAAAAAGAAATCATATTATAGCAAAGTCAGTATAAAAATGGTACGCTTTTTATGCTGAGAGTAGCTCTGTCAAATATAAGTCATAAAATCGTTTTGCCGCGCCTGTCGCAGTTTGCACCGTAGCCACCCAGCAAACGACCACTGCAAGGATTACTATTTCTCCATGCCTATTTTATATAGGATTTGATATTTTGTCATCCCCGTGAAAACTGGGATCCAGTGTACATGCCTTTTTCTAGATTCCCGCATCCGCTCAAATGACGATGTGGTGTAAGGTAATGAGAATGGTGTGCCATTTTATACTGCGTTAGCTATATAAAATTTACTAACTGAAAATTATAAAGATAACAAAGTAGTTAGATTATTTTTTAATACAAATTTAGGAAACAACTGAACACTGCTATGTTAAAAGCATTGAAAGTGCACCGATTCTTGAGTAATAACTTGGTAAAATCCACCATATTATTTTTCACATATGCTCAAGAATTTACTTAGTAAAGAACTTTATTGCTTTCTAAATGGCAGACTGCAACATTGGTTAAAACCCAGCGTTCCTTTTCAAATGCACGTTGCTCTTAAAGCTTCTGGAATTGAGTCAACATATAGTGCAGACCAACGCTCAATACAGAAGTATTTAGTATTCGAGAACCTAGAGCAAGCAAAGCTTGCATTGCCTGTGATATCTAAGCATTTATCATCTACATGCACTGCTGCACAAACAGCTGGATACACATCTATAAAGCTTAATGATACTTTCTTTTCTTATATACACATTAAAAATGCTAGCCTTGAAGATGTTAGAAAAGAGATATTGCACGATGAAACACAATATGAATACACATGCGAACTTGTTATTAGTGAGTTCCACGCATACATAAAGATAACTAATCTAAAAACTGGTGAGTACATATGTCCTTCTTCATCTGTTAAGCCTTTTGGGTCTGCTTCAGGCGAAATGTTTATAAGAGATGATAAGCCATATCACTCCAAATACTACAGAGGCGATGAGATAATAGATTTTTCTTCAAAAAATTCAAAGCGTGATAAAAGCTCATTAAGTATCAAATTCATGGCAACAAAAGAAAAAGTAAAAAAGTTAGAGGATATTGTAAAGGAATATAAAGAGAAATATACGCCTGGCAACCAGGAGTATGTATTCTTCACAAATAACTGCCATGTGTTTGCAAACAAACTCTTTAAAGCTATTGAACCTAACGTCTATCCAATTGAATTTGCGCGTGCTGATTCTTTAGACCTAAGCGATAAAGGACCTCATTATCAGGTATATACCGCTTATGGACCTTGGACAGCCACGGCGTCAAATCTTTTATCTACTTTCGAGCTTGTTATGAATGAAGGCAGCTCTCATATACCTAAAACAATATATAATGTATTACATAAACTATATGTAAAAACTTTTTATAGCTTCTACGATCATGATGCACAAGATGCATATGGCAATACAATGCTCATGAATTCTATTATTCACGAAAATATAAGTGAGGCTATGTATTTGCTAGACAAAGGTATAGATGCTAATATTAAAAATAATAAAGGTGAAATTGCTCTTCACATTGCATCAGCTTTACCGGCGTCTGAAGAAAAAATAGAGCTAATTAAAAAGCTTGTTGAAGTTACAGACAATATTAACGTAACAGACCTTTATGACGAATATACACCTCTTTCGTTTGCTGTAATTAGCAATGATACAGACGTAATTTCATATTTAATAGAAAATGGTGCAAATCCTCATTATATAAACGCTGTTGGGGATAATTTAGGAAACATAGCAAGTTACTTTGCTGCCAAAGAATCTGCAAAGACTTTATATGCAATAGACCCAGAGATACTGCATTTTGACAATATGACAAGGCAGTATCCAATATTTCACGAGGATCTAATACATGAAGACTTTGCAATACCCACTCATATATCACCAAAAGAGGAGGACGCGCTTTATTGCAAAATGAAAGATGTGGAAAGCTATTTTGAGCTCATATACTGATAAGTCATTGAATACAAAAAAGATTTATAACAAACACAAAAAAGGTTAAAATTTCATATTAACAGTGTAGCAAATAAGCCATAATCAAGCTTTATTTAACTTTTATAGAAAAAACTTGCGCTATTGTATTTTCAATGTTAAAATTATATTAATGTTAAACAAGATTTATAT
>JAJTIA010000003.1 GCA_021299995.1 Candidatus Jidaibacter sp.
CTTATTATGCTATCATATATGCGGAAAGTATTTTTAAAAATATATAAAATGAGACTTAGACAAACCAAAACACATGCTAGAAACACAGCAGCAAGGTCCTACGAAACATGGTTGAAAGGTTTAGGCATAAAGAAATGCCAAATAGAAGATGAGAACTTTGTATTGGAATTCGCCAAGAGGGATAGTGCCGCTGCAGCAATAAATAGATATTTTAAGGAGAAAGGATTTTCTGTCTCAGCCAATAAGATTGTCCTTTCAAGAGACCAGTTGGATATTGTAAAAGAGGTTTATGCTAAAGAAATTCTTAAGTTTGATTTTAAGGCGCATGAAAATTTGATATATTTAGAGCCAGCTATAGCAGCTTTAGGTAAGCTAACAGGAGAACTGAAAAACCGTGCAATAGAGCGTTCGCCATTGATTGGTGATAGTAGCGCTATTTTAGAAAAATATGATGCCACTCGTATCACACTCTATATAGCATTTAACTATAAAATACTTTCAAGGAGTCATGTAGATGCGTTAGTAAATGTTAGATTAGCTATCCAAAATAGCGTAACCAGAGAAAAATTGAAAGAAGACCTACAAGTTGAAACTAAGGGCGATGATATATTTGAAATCATAACTGATTATTTTAAGAAGGAAGATCTTACAGGGTTTAATGCATTAGTTGACGATATGAAGTTTGCTTTTGCGCAATATAAAAATCAGCCAGACAGTTTTAAAAGTAACTTAGCTTCTCTTAATGAAGCTAAATCTGGGATTATGTTGCAGCATAAAGAAGAGATTAGAAAGAAATTACAACAGGATAAAGAAAGAAATATAGTTAAGCATGATACAGAAGAGGTTCAAGTTAAGCAACACGAAAAAGACAGCTACCCATATATGCATGTAAGAGAAGATGGGTCTCTTACGATAATGGTCCCTTTTACGGGTGGTGAGTTAATAAGTACAGATAACACATGTAAAACTGGTGAAAAGTTCAGTTCATTCTCTAGCAATATAAAATCTGTGATTGATGGATATATCAAAGATCTTAAAGATGATATAGATTTGCTGGGTAGTATAGAATGTCAACAAGATCTGCTTAACAAAAAAGCGAAAAGACTAGAATATTTAAAGAAATCCAAAAAGTTTTTTGGAAACAAAAATCCTTTAAACTTAGCGTATATTAAGGAGAAATTTGTTGAATCAAATGGTATTACTGTTGCACATGCTGTTCCTAACCCAGATCCTTTTACAGGGTTTAATTTTAAAACAAAGTATAATGATGCATTAAGTGGCGAAGAAAAGAGAAAAGAATATACAGCCTCATTTAGGCAGAGTTTAGCACAGAGATTATTCTCATCTCTTGATGCGACTTCCCCTGAAAATGAGGTTTTAAATTATGAATCAATTTTAGAGTCTGCAAAGGAAAAGTATAAAGAGACATATAAGGATTCTCAATCTCAAGATAATATTGGTAAGATAGATGAAGCAAATTTAAAAGAAAAAATCACTGAGCTTGTTAAGTCAATAAAGGAAGTAGTTCATGAAAAAATCGACTCTAAATGGGAGTTTAAAGATGATGAAATTACAGATGAAACTTTAAAATACTATAAAGATGTTTGGTGTTTAGATGACGGTGAAGACCTAGAGTTTTTGAGTGTTTATACGGCATTTATGGATTGTGGTTTCCATCAAATTGAATATGGGAAAGGCAATGAAGATAAATATAACATCTGGAAGAAACTAGAATTAGCGCTTAATTCAAAGAGCTTTTATGAGAACAGAGAAAAAAAAGATTTTGTTCTAATGGCGCAGATTTTTGTAACTTCTCTAACAGCAGTCTACTATCAAGAAAGTGGTTTAAAAGTAGATTTTGCAGAGTTTATACAGGAAGGGTGTAATCTTGATACTTTTATAAGTAAGATCCAAAAATCCTATAATCAAGGTAAATCGTTTGTAAGTATTGTTGATAAAATAATAAACCCTGCATTAGAGGGTAAAAGTTTAACTAAAATAGATTCAGCAAAAGCAGAACAATATTTCAGAGAAAGTGTGTTTTTCTCTATATATGGTAGCCCACACTATGATGAATTTTTATTGATACCGAATGGGCCAGTAAAGGATGCTAGAATCAATTTTTGTTCTTTTGGTGGTGCTATCTCATGCAGTATTGATGAGTTAGGTTTGCCAGGTTTTGAATATAAGAAGTTTGAATATGATAATCCAAGTATTGGTCATAAAAATGAAGTTGGATCTTTTGAAAGGACCTTAAATCTAAAAGATATCAAATTACCGAAGGAACCAGAAGATATAGCTAGACTACTTGCATTACAAGGTTCAGGTGATGATAATTGGAGGATATATCACCTACTAGATGATGAGAAAATAGAGGAGCTTAAAAAAAAGGATATTGGAATTATACTTAAACATATTGATCCTTATTTAAGCAATGCTGAAAAGACCGAGTTTAAAAATAAGTTTGGTATTAACAACACGTATATCCTAACTTCTCAGCAAGCAGATAAAATGTATAATATATTTTTGATGTATTGTGAAAATGGGTGGCCTGATTTTGCGCATAGTTCTAAAAACGGTAATGCAACTAGGTATGCGATAAATTCACATTGGGTCGTGGATAATGCTGAAAAAAAATTAAGTAAAATTCTTACTCATCTAGAGGACAAACGATCATCTAATGCACCTAAAGTTAAATGCAATAACGGCTTATATTGTGTTGAGTATAAAAAAGAACATTTAGATAGTAAGAGTTTATTGGAATTGTGTGTAAATCATCAAGAGACAGAATTATTTTTTGATAGAAATTTAGCTGAGGCTTGTTACAGAAATATGGACAAAATACATCCAGAGCTAAATATTAATCAGTATAATAATGAAATAGCAATAAAATTTATCAAGTCTTTGGAAGTGCTGTTCCCAAACCTTAATATTAAGCCTAATATACCACCCTATAGTGAAATGTACGATAGGGAGATGGTATTAGTAAGTTCTGCCAACAAAAGAGGGTATATTTTAAAATGCCAAAATCCTGAAACATTGAATCAAATGTATGAAGTGGTAGATCTTTATAGAGAAGAGCTATTTGAAGTAAAGTTGCCAAAATGGATTGCACATTGTTTATCTAGTAGGAGAGGGCATGATCTTGGTAGTTTGATGCACAGCTGGGAGATGCTAGATTATCCTATGAGGGTTAATGAACTTGGTACGGAATATACTCTATATTTAAATAATCATAATAAAACATCGATTTTTCGAGATATATTGTTGGATATTGCTGGAGATAAGACATACGATGATGATAGATACAAAAAAGTTGAACAAGAATACTTTTTCACAGAAATGGATAGAATGAGGGCAGAACAAAATGCAAGTCTAATAAAAAATTATGAAGGAATTATTGCTAGATTTAAAGACAATAGTCTCGAGTCTCTAACACAAGAAGATTTAGATGCAGCTTTAAAAATGAGAGATGAAATGTATGCTAAGAAAAAAGAAAACAAATGGTTTTTTGAAGAATTTCTGGGAGAATGTGAAAAAGTTAATAGTTTATTAGAAAGACATCAAAATAGGACCACAGCTCAACAACCCCCGCAGGTTCAGCCTGTACAAGGAACTGAGGTAGCAGAGCAGAGGCAAGTTCCGCATCCAGAACCAGAAGAACCTCCAGTGATACCAGGACTACCCCCGCAGGTTCAGCCTGTACAAGGAACTGTGGTAGGAGAGCAGAGGCAAGTTCTGCATCCAGAACCAGAAGAACCTCCAGTGATACCAGGACTACCCCCGCAGGTTCCGCCTGCACAAGGAACTGTGGTAGGAGAGCAGAGGCAAGTTCCGCATCCAGAACCAGAAGAACCTCCAGTGATACCAGGACTACCCCCGCAGGTTCAGCCTGTACAAGGAACTGAGGTAGCAGAGCAGAGGCAAGTTCCGCATCCAGAACCAAAAGAACCTCCAGTGATACCAGGACATAGGGATCTAGACCTATATGTACAAACTATATTAACGGGTGCATTATATGGAATGGCTTTGGGGGCAGCTTTAGTAAGTTGTGCTGCTGTATATAATGCCAATATAACATCGATGACATTAGAGCTGCTTGCATCAACTGTATTAACTTCTGTAACATCAAAAACAGGTGTATCTATAATAATATCAGCTGGCGTAATAGGTGCGGTATTAAACTGCGTAAATGAAGGGCTAATACTTGTGTCATATCAGCCTAGTGTTTAAAGTTCTTTCTACTTCAAATGCTCGTATTCTGTTGCTATAGATGCAAGCTTTGCTAGAAAATGTTTGGTTCCATCTAGTCCGTGATCTACAGATACAAATTTAGCACCTTTTGCATTGAGGCTCACCATCATATCTTTGCCTTCATGCCATCTGCTGAAGATCTCTATTATTTTGCCACCACACATGTATGCAAGAGATTCTGCGCTATGAGATTCAAAACGTTCTATAGTCGGTACACCTTCTTGTAATAGCATGCTAGTGTTCTTCACTTTGGATTTTACATTGTCCATGCTGTGTCTGTCCTTTTTATTTATATTTAATATCTCATCAGGATGTTTTACAGACATTACACCCATTCCATAAGTGCCCATGTTAGCTTTTATGAAGACATATGGGGTAGATTTTATCTTATGCTCTTTATATTTTGCGGCTGTTTTATCCAAAACTTCTGAAGCCTTAGAGGCCAAGCATTCTAAGCCTTTTTTATCTCTAAAATCTATGTCTTCGCAATTCGTAAATATTGTCGACAGAAACCAAGGATCAAACCCAGCTGTGTTGCAAAACTCTTCGATCAGGGGGTTGAATGCTTCAAAATGCATGTACTTTTTGCGTTTATACCAACCAAATTTTAAAGATGGAATTATTGGCTGAGAAGTCTCTCTTAAAACAGCTGGCAATCCCGATGTAAGATCATTATTTACGATAATAACATCAGGCCTAAAGCCATCCTCAAGTAAGGCATCATTATCTTTAGTTATCAAAGGTAAAATTGATATATCAAATTCTTCAAAGAGCCTTTCTTTTTCTATATTAGCTATACCAAATCGCACTTCATAGTTATTTGCAAGTAGTGCTGCTTCTATTTTTTTTAGGCTTTCTAAGTACTTTGTATTTCGCGTAAAGCTTTCTGGGTATATCAGTACTTTTTTTACGTTACCAAAATTCGATATAATATATTCACCTATGTATGAAGCAAAATCGTTTGATGCATCATCGCTTAAATTATTAAACCCAGCAGGATATAAATTGGTATCAACATGTGCAATTTTAAAGCCAGCATTCCTGATATCTATAGATGTGAAAATAGGGGTGTTTTTGCCTGTTGCTTTCTCTGCCAACCAAGCTTCAACTTTATCTTTATTGTCTATTAAATATTGTTCTATTTTCTTTATCACCTATAACCCCTCCCATCGGTCTATCATATTATTTTCTATATTAAGTACGTCTAATATCCTTGCAATCGTGTGCGTCACCATATCATCTATAGACTTTGGCTTATTATAAAATGTTGTAACAGCCGGCATAACAATTGCACCCATTTCTGTAACTGTTTTTATAGAATTGATATGCCCCAAATGTAGAGGTGTCTCACGAAATAAAAGTATAAGTTTTCTCCTATCTTTAAGTGCTACGTCAGCAGCCCTGGATATAAGGCTTTGTGTGCACCCTGTTGCAATTTCAGAGATTGTTTTTACTGTGCAAGGTGCAATCACCATTCCGTCGTTTAGAAATGACCCGCTAGCGATTCTAGCAGAGATGTCGTTATTGTTGTAATAGTGATCTGCCATCTCTATTACATCATCTAGTTTATATTCGGTCTCATATTCTATCGAAAGTTTCCCTGCCTTTGTAACGACTAGGTGACTTTCTATATCAAGTTTTTTTAGTATTTTTAGCATGCTAATACCGTATACAGCACCAGATGCACCAGATATTCCAACGATTAGTTTTTTCTTTCTCATTTTTTTATTTTATAACCATTAGTTATAGGGTACCTTCTGTCTTTATCTAGGTTTCTTTTAGAGACCTTAGGGCCTATTGTAGATTGATTCCTTTTATACTCTGCCTTTATAAGCATGTTATAGACTTTGCTTGAAAGGTCAAAATCAAACCCATCTTGAGCTAGCTCTTGTGGCATTTTATCAAGTTCTATAAGTTGGTATAAAATTTGGTCTAATGTATCATAGCCAGGCAATGTATCTTGATCTTTTTGTCCTTCTCTTAGCTCTGCACTTGGCTCTTTTGTGATGGAATTTTGAGGTATCACATCCAAGGTCTTAAGCATACTGTTTACAGGTATGTTTTTATTCCGCCAAGCAGCAAGATTATAAACATCAGTTTTATACACATCTTTGATAGGTGCATATGCGCCACACATATCACCGTATATTGTTGCATATCCAACTGCGTATTCAGATTTATTACCAGTCGAAATAAGTAACGAACCAAATTTATTAGATAATGCCATTAATAAAAGCCCTCTAATCCGAGACTGCATATTCTCTTCTGTTATATCATAATCAAGTCCTTTGAATAAATGCGATAAGGTTGCTTGAGCAGATTCAAACATATCTTCGATTGATATCTCATCAATTTCTATATTTAATCGAGATGCGAGATCCTGGGCGTCAGATTTACTGTGATCACTAGAAAAGCGTGACGGCAGCAGATATCCCTTAACGTTTTTAGATCCTAAGGCATCAACAGCAATAGCGGCAACAATAGCAGAATCTATGCCGCCTGAAAGACCTATAATACATTTTGAAAATCCATTTTTTATGACGTAATCGCGTAAACCAAGTACAATTGCATTATAAATGTTAGATTCTAAGCACTCTTCTTTATATACTTGGGTGATGTCAGAGTTTATATCGATGGTATAAATCGATTCCTCAAAGAATTTTGGTGATAGCATATATTCCGACTTGGCATTTAATGCAAACGATCCACCATCGAATACTAGTTCATCTTGCCCGCCAACTAAGTTGACATAAAGATATGGAACCTCAAAAGAGTCTGTGATGTTATTAGATACTTTATAACGTTCTGTATTTTTATCTGCATTGAAAGGGGATGCGTTAATCGATATAAGAAGTTCCGCACCATTTGATATTAGTGCTTTAGGAATATCTAATGTCCAGGCATCCTCGCATACCAAGATGCCAAGTTTTTTACCATGAAACTCCACTATATTATGGTTGTCTCCTACACAGAAGTTTCTTTTTTCATCGAAAACTCCATAGTTAGGTAACATGGTTTTATAAACTATACTTAGGATGACGCCTTTATGTATTAGAACAGCAGCGTTATAAAGCCTATCACCAACTAATTTAGGGATTCCAACAAGGGCTGCAGAGGTTACTGTTTTGCTGAATTCTAGTAAATCATTTAAAGCAGACTCACATTCAGATAAGAAAAATCTGTTTTCTATAAAGTCTTGAGCAGGATATCCAGATACTGTAAGCTCTGGGAATACTGTAAGATCAGCTTTAGATTGCATCCAAAAATCTTTTATCTTGGTTAAGTTATAATCAAGAGCCCCTACTACTACATTGATTTGGCATAATGCTATCTTCATATCAATCCTCTATTAGTTCAAATGGATTGGAAGTTTTTTTCTTCTCTTCTTTTTTAGCAACTTGTTTGTGTTCTTTTTTGGCATCCGCTTCATCCTTTTTTTTCTTAGCTTTTGCTGCAAAGATGTCTCGTGCAGGTGTGCGCAATGTGTTTTTTTCTCTCATTACAACTTCATCTGACAATATTTTATTTATATCGTCTTTATGTTTAAAATTTGGGTCCTCTAAGTTTCTGTATATCAATTTATCTTGATTATCAAATTTAGTGCCGCCTGGGTCTTGAGGTGCCATCTTAAGAGGAGCAATATCGGCCTTTATCAGAGGGATTTGGTCGATAGACTCTGGGAATTTAGAGTATTTAAAAGCATTATATCCTATGTAAGAACAAGCACATACGCTTGTAATGAATAGTAGAGCAAGCAATGGCTTTTTTAATTTGCTAAATATCACAGGTTTATCAGTGGGTTTTGGAAAGTCTGCTAAGTGTTTGTTAGCATCCAGAATAAAGTTTCCTGTATATAAGCCTTTTCTACTCATATTATTTATACCTTTTTAGGGTTAAGCCTGTTCGTACTCCGCTTCAAGCTTATTTCGCTCTGCTTCAGAGAGTCTCTTTTTATGCTTTCTGGTCTCATGAAAAATGGAGTAAAGACCACCAACTGTAATGCAACAATATCCAATTATTGAATATTGATCAGGTATCTCATTGAGCACAAAGTATCCTAGCAGCCCTGTAAAGATTAATCTAGTATAGTCAAAAGGCATAACTGTTGTGATCTCTGCGTTCTTTAAAGCTTTGAAGAATGCAACTGCATGAATCAAGTAGCATAAAGCTATGCCTAAAATATATTTAATGTGCCATGGCTCTATTTGTTTCCACTCATAAAGCGCAAATGGTAAAGAAAACACTGTTGAGAATAACATCATATAGAAGAGTTGTGCTTTGGTTCTTTCTGTAGAGCCAAGCATCTTAATGACTGTGCAATTTAGTGCCCAGAATATCAAAGCTAGAAATAGGAATAAGTAGTATTTATTAAAGCTTATGAAGCCAGGTTGAATGACTAGCAATGCACCTAAAAAGCTAAAAAATATTGTAACTAATTTATTAGATGTGAGCTTCTCTTTAAAATACCACACACCTATGAAAAGCAGTACTATATGGTCAAGATATGTAATTGCAGCTGCGTTTGAAACTGGAAGATTAGAAACTGCTATAAAAAAGCATACTGTTCCTAAAAGACTGAAAGTACCACGTGCAACGTGCGTACCTATTCTTTTGGTTTTTAGATTTTTCCTGTAATCACCATAAAAACACCAAGGTAAAATCGCAACCAATATTGTGAATTTATAAAGAAGCGCTACCTGAAATGGGTGCAAAGCCTGAGTAAGATTTTTAGAAAATATATAAAGCAAGGCCATGGATAGAGCGTGTAGCAGCATCAACAATATACCAGATAGGGTTTTGTTTGGCTTATATTTAGAGTTTTTTTTTGCAGTACTATCAGGCATGCTCATATTCTTCTTCTATTTTAATCACTTCAGATGCTTTCAACTTTTTCCTACGTTTGTGTTCTGCACGGACCAAATATACCCCAGATGAAACTATCAAGAGATATCCAATATATGAACCCATTGAAGGAATTTCGCTAAATACAAGATACCCCAATACTCCGGTAAAAACTAATCGGCTATAATCAAAAGGTATCACTGTAGAGAGATCAGCATATTTCAAAGCTTTAAAGAATGCAATACTATGTATAAAATAACATACAGCAAGAACCACTATATATTTAATATGCTCAACCTTTAGGCCCAATTCGTGAATATTAGCAAACTCAACAGGAGTTTTAATAGGTAAAGACATGAAGGTTGTTACTTCTTGCCACTTTAAAAATGCCATAGGAAAAGATATTATAGACGAGAAAAGCAATACATAAAAAAGCTGTACTTTTGTTTTTTCTGTTTTGCCCAAGATCTTTATGACTGTACAATTTGTAGCCCAAAATCCTATAGATAAAAAGACGAATATATAATAAGGATTAAATCCAGTTTCTTGGGTGTTCGGATCTATAAATTTAGGCAAGTTAAAAGAGGAGAAATCTACGAGCTCTGGATATACTATAAATATAGCTCCCAAAAAACTCAATGAGATTCCTAAGATTTTAGCAAACGATACATCTTCCTTGAAATAAGCCATACCTATTATCACTAATATAACTTGCTCTAGATAACCAATTGCAGTGATATCTACTAATTCTATGTGCTTAATTGCATAGTAAAGACAAAGAGAACCACATATACTTAAAAACCCACGAGAAGCGTGAAGCAATATTCTATCACTTTTAAGGCCTTTGAATCCTTCATTTAAGCACCAAGGTAATGCAAATAAAAGTATCCCAAACTTATATAAAAACACTACCATATTAGAGCTTATCTCTTTTGTAAGATCTTTAGCAACAGCATATATAACAGCCATAGCCACTGCGTTTAAGAGCATAAAGGAGATGCCGATTATATGACGATGTTCATCAGAATAGTGTTTTTTTTGAGTCATTAGTAAACCGGTAAAATAAAAAGAGATTTAAAATCTCTAGCTTATACGTTTGTAGCCTAAAATGCATAAAAAAGTAATTATTATTTTGTGTTACAAACTTACTGGTCGAATTATACATCCCAAGCCTATAAATACAAGAGATTAATGTATAATTGATTTGCTTTTTAAAATACTGATTATCTCGGGCATCTTTTCTTTTGCCGCTTCCCTGCCAATTGCAAATAAAATATAGTTTTTATCGTCATCAAAAGTACCAAATCCCTCTAGGTCTGGATGTATAAGGATATCAGCTTTTTTAGACTGACTGTGAGAGAGTTTATGGTAGGCTATGCTAAAAGATTTGACCGTTACATCAAGCATATTGTAGAGTTCATAGCTATCTCCTGATGTCGATATATCGATAGCTATCACAACTTGTGGGTTAAAGGATCTGGCTGTTTTAACAGGCACAGGCTCTGTAACTCCACCATCGACAAGCAATTTACCATAAGCATGTACTGGTGAGAAAACTGGTGGTATGGCAGAAGATGCATGAACGCCTAAAGCAATTGGTCCACTTGAGAAAGAGTATGTTTTAGAGGTCTTTAGATCTGTTGCAACAGCTACAAATGGTATATCAAGATCTTCAATATGGTTTTTTGTTATATTTTTTGCAACAAAGTCCTCTAAGTATAAGCCTTGTGCAGGTCCTCTTAACTCTGAGAAAAAGTAAAATGAATCAGAGAAAGATAAGTCTAATAAATCCCATTTTTTTAAGTCAATTAGCTGATCATATAGCAATCTAGAGTCTTTATAATCGGCATACATTGCTCCTATCATACTTCCTGCGCTTGTACCCACTATAAGATCTATAGGTATGTTGTTCTCTTCTAATACAGATATTACACCCAAGTGAACTATTCCCCTCGCTCCACCACCACCTAATACAAGAGCTACTCTGGGATTTTTGATATCGCGAGCAGGAGGAGGTGTATGCGAAATATTGTAATACTGCTTGTTTGGAGATGAGCAGGCCGATAATGATATAATAGAGATCAACAATAAAAATGTTCTAAGTGTATGCATAACAGTGTTTAATATTTGTACCAGACAAATTAAAGCACGTTTACTTAGAGTATAAAAGCCCCAAAATTAAAAATTAATGGTGCTCGTGCGTACAGCTAGATCCACATTGTGCATTAGGATCTAAAACTGTGTTTATATTGTGTGTGGCTATATATTTTTCTAGCTTTTTCACGATCATCTTTTTTTTCAATGCAGACATATGATCGTAAAATAGAATGCCATCTGTATGGTCTATTTCATGTTGTATGCACGCAGAAAGAAGAGGTAGATCGCTTTCAAATTCTTTTTGGTTTCCGTCATAATCTGTATAGCTGATTTTTACTTTAGAAGATCTTTTTATATCGCCGTCAATACCAGGAAGTGATAAACATCCTTCGTTTGAATCGATTAGATCATCTGACTTGCTTAGCACTTTTGGATTAATTAGGCACATAGGTCTGCCCATTAGGGGGTGCTTAGAAACATCCAGTCCTTTTTTCTTCATATGTTCAACTATTGAATCATGATCAACAACGGCTAGTTTATGCATATACCCTATCTGCACCCCGGCAAGGCCAATACCATTGAAAAAATTCATTGCATCTATCATGTCATCTAGCATTTCTCTTACAGAGTCATCGACCACTTTGACTTCTTGAGATTTTGTTCTTAGTCTAGGGTCTGGGTGAATAACTAGGTTTATAAGCTTCTTTGTCATTTTGAAAATCCCTTATTTTTAGGTCAATTATATCCTGGTTATTTATACCTTGCAAGATTTTGTAATAAATGATGGTTTGATGCTACAAATCAGTAGGCGTATAATGTGTAATTAGAGAAATTTATATAGTGCGTTGATGTCTCAGCAAAAAACTCTTAAAAGCTCGGTTAAAACATCTGGTATAGGTGTTCATAGCGGTGTGACTGCGAATTTGACTATCAAACCTGCATCCGTGGATTCTGGCATTGTATTTGTAAGATCCGATCTTAAAGAAAGTAATATAATACCTGCTGTATACGATAAAGTTATCGATGCTAGGCTATGTACAATTATACAAAATGATGCTGGTGCTAGAGTTTCAACAATAGAGCATTTGATGTCTGCATTCTATGGGCTTGGCATAGACAATGCGATTGTGGAAATTGATCAAGAAGAGATGCCTATCATGGATGGAAGTAGTGCAACTTTTATCGCGCTGATAGAGAAAGCCGGAATTATTGCTCAATCAAAAGGTAAAAAATATTTACGTATTACTAAAGCGATTGAAATTGAGGAAGGTGATAAAAAGATTATAATAGAGCCTTCTGATCAATTTTCTATAAACTGTGCGATTAATTTCTCTCACCCTGTTATAGGGCAGCAAGAAGTATCATTCTCAGCAGATTGCGATTATAGATACGACGTTAGTAGAGCCAGAACATTTGGATTTGCTCATGAGATTGAGCAGTTGAAGAAAATGGGTCTTGCACGCGGTGGGTCTTTGGATAATGCAGTAGGATTAGATGAGACTTCTGTTCTTAACCCAGAGGGATTAAGATACGAAGATGAATTTGTGCGTCATAAATTACTAGATATGCTTGGTGATCTAAAGCTTGCAGGGATGGAGATTTTAGGGAAAGTATCTGCTTTTAAACCTTCGCATCAGCTTAACAATACATTGCTTAGAAAGATTTTTGAAAGTGTAGGTTCCTTCGAGATAGTAGAAGATTATAAGCTCGTTGCACAGGCATAACTATTTCATTTAATCACTAAAGTCAGCCGTTTTAGATAACGCTTTTTACTCGTAGACAATCGTGCCCTGGTGGTAAAAAGTCTTCCATGCACCAGCAACTTTTTTCCATATAGTGCTACGTCTTGTGATGCGAGCATTATCTTGTATCAGTGTATAGGTGAGCAGATAGGAGTTTTGGCATATCTCTCTCAGTTCAAAATCTTTTGCTTCCCATATGTCTTGATAGTTGGGGTCAGAGTATCTCTCGCTTAGTGTAGCGAGAGCGTCTTTTATTGTGTAAACAGTGCCAGATGCACCAACCTCCCAAAATCCTTCGCAAACCTGATTTAATATATCTTGTTCAGATGTTCCAAATTTGCTTGGGTGATGAAATATAGGTTCTCTTGCCTTTAGCTCCTCAAGTATGTTTTCCACAATGCCCTCCATTACTGAAAGACTTCTTTTAGCATGCCAGGTGCAAATATTGACAAAGGGTTGCTGCTTACATCTGGATCATCTAAAGTTCCTTTTACCTTATATGTTGCTCCAACAAGGCCCTGGTCTTTCTTTCCAACTAAGATGTCACCTATAAGAGGAATACTTCTTATAGTGCTGTTCAGTAGTCCCTGAGCTGCTACAGAGCCTTTAAGATCTAGAACATCGTTGCTAAGATTAATTGTACCCTCAGATGTTATATATAAAGACGGTCCTTTTGTTTTGCATTTCTCAAGGAATATTGTGTTAGAATCTATAGTGAAAGGACATGAGAGTTTTGTAAAAAGCATTCCCTCTTGGTCGAAAAGATTAGAAAGACCATCAAGAGATGTACTGACTACAGAAACTATTGAAATTATCTTCATTAGGATAGATGTTTTCTTAGCCCTGTAATCTTCCATTTCTACCTTACCCAAATACTTGTTATCGGCGATTTTGCCATGAATATTTATAGAGCCTCCAACAATCTTGCTTGTAGCGCCAAATCCTCTTAAGAATTTCCCAGCATCTGAAGATACTATAGAGAATATTGGATGCTTTATGTTGATGTTTAAATTTGCATTATTATCAAAGGTTCCAGTAAGCCTTAGCTGCTCCAATTTATCGCTATTGATGTATAAAAAGGCTTTTGCGTTTGAGAGTGCTACTCCATCTTTTAAAAGCAGCTTTCTTACATAA
>JAJTIA010000046.1 GCA_021299995.1 Candidatus Jidaibacter sp.
AGCAAAGCCTGATTGTCATGGATAACGCGACTTTTCATAAAGGCCATTATATGCAAAAGATAATAGAAGATTCGGCTCACACACTGCTTTACTTGCCTCCATATTCTCCAGATTTAAACCCTATATAGAAAAAATGCGCTCAGGCCAAATATATTAGACGTACTAAAAATTGCTCTATTGATGAAATATTTAACACCCATCTACTATGACTCTTTTATGCTGCTTTAGCTATATCTCACTAAATATTGCTCAGACTCCTTTTTGCGTTTACTATCAAAACCATAATATAGATCTTTATCTTGCATAACATTTCTCCCTTCTAAATGCTCTATCGTTTTGTCTATAGTATTGATAAGATCATGCTTACGTAGTATTTCGTCTTCTACCATTTTCTTATGCGTCTTTAATGCATTTATGTTATCGAAATCAGAGGCCGCAAGTAGCTTAGATATATCTGATAAAGCAAATCCAATATCTTTAAAAAATAAGATTTGCTGGGGATGCAGTAATTGCCTCTCTTCATTATAGCGGTACCTGTTTGCGCCTATTATGGCTGGCTTTAATAGCCCAATTTTATAATACAAATGAAATGTTCGTATAGTGACACCTGCCATTTTAGATAACTCCTTGATTCTATATAGCGTAACATAACCTCAACATATATCGCTCTAAAATAGGATATTACGTAACGTAAGAGTCAATAGATAAAATCAACATATCTTAAAAAAACAGGCACACTTTTTGTAACTAAAGTAGCTATGTAAAACAGAGGTTGTAAAACCGTTTTGTTGAGCATTTGCATCCGTTTGCCAAGCTCCCACAGCGCCGGAACGATTACCTTATACTTTTGATATTCATTTCACACAACTCATTTCCTTAGTGAACCATAATACAAGATCATCATCAAGTTGATCACTATTACCAGGTATTGTGGGTTTGTAATTATACGCTACACCTTTACCATCTGGTATGTAACCACGCTTTACATATAGACGTTGCGAGCTACCATAACCACCGTCATTCCCTTAATAAAGGCACACACCAATACCTATAGTATTAGATTTTTCAAAGGCTTCTTTCTATGAGATATTGAGCAATGAAGATCCTATGCCTTGATTTCTTTCTTTTGGCAGAACATTGAAATCTATGATCTCTTGTATATTACTTGCTTGAAACGGAATATACATTGATTTCCATTTCAGAGTAATATATCCAGCAAATTGCTGCCCGATAAATGCAACCCACACATTCCTTTCGCCATTATTCTGCTCATCTAAATATTTTTGAAATAGAGAGTATGACTTTTCAACCCATCCAATGCGATGAAAGGCTTATGTTATCAGACCTATATCTTCTTGCGCAAATGGACTTACTAGCACTAAATCGCACCATGACATTGCTTGTACTTTTTACCAGAGCCGCATGGGCATTCGTCATTACGTGCTACCTTACCCCATGTATCAGGATCGTTTGGGTCTCTATCTTCTGGGTTTACAGCATTTTTTATTGTACGAATCACATACTCAGGATCATCAACTTTAGCAAAATTAATCTTTTTATCGATTGATGGATCATTGCGTGTTTCTATCATCTTTTTGCTTTCTTCACGAAACTCTTTCACATCGTGTGCAATCTCTATAAAGCATAGCCTACTGATCGTGGTCGCTTCATACTCCTCCAGCATCGCTTTAAACATGTTGAAGGCTTCCATCTTATACTCGTTAAGAGGATCCTTTTGAGCATATGCACGAAGCCCAATACCTGTACGTAAATGGTCTAATGTATGTAAATGCTCTTTCCATAAGTGATCTAATGTCATAGCCATCACGTGCTGGACAGCATTACCGAATACATCTAATCCATACAGCTCTTTCTTTGCAGATAAAATACCTAGGACTGCATTTTCAAGATGGTTTGCAACCTCTACCTCTGTAACGCTATCTTGCTTAATAAGATTATCAAGATCAAATCTCAAATTAAAACTTCTCAAAATTTCCTTATTCAAACCATCTATATCCCATTCCTCTGGTAAAGAATTTGGCTGTATAAACATCGATACCACATGGTGTACCACAGAGCGTGCAATATCATTCGCATATTCTAAAAGGTTCTTGGAGGTCAAGATAAAACGTCTTTGCTCGTATATCACCTTACGCTGCTCGTTCATCACATCATCAAATCTCAGCAAAGTCTTACGAACATCATAGTTATGAGCTTCAACTTTCTGCTGAGCTTTTTCTAAGGACTTATTTATCCAAGGATGTGTAATCACCTCTTCTTCCTTGAGACCTAGCTTAGTAAGGAGAGCCTTTATTTTATCAGAGCCAAAAATACGCATTAAATTATCTTCCATCGACAGATAAAACTTAGTTTTACCAGGATCCCCTTGCCTGCCCGAACGGCCCCTCAACTGATTATCTATCCTTCTAGATTCATGACGCTCTGTACCAATCACATATAAACCTCCAGCCTTAAGAACTTTTGCTTTATCCTCTTCACACTCAGCTTCACACTGTTTTTTAAGTGCATCATACTCAGATGAATCCAAGCTCTTCTTTAAAGACGCAAGCTTCTCTGCAAGCAACATATCGGGATTACCACCAAGCTGTATATCAGTACCACGACCTGCCATATTTGTTGCAATTGTCACTGCTCCGAACCTACCAGCTTGGGCAATAATAGCAGCTTCTTGTTCGTGATACCTTGCATTAAGCACGTTATGCTTTATGCCTTTTTCCTTCAATATTTTAGCTATATGCTCAGATTGCTCAATACTGATTGTACCAATCAAAACAGGCTGTCCATTTTTATGCACAGTTTCAATATCTTTTAGTATCGCCGCATCTTTGGCCGCAAGCGTAATATAGATTTCATCATCTTCATCTTTTCTAGAAACAGATATATTGGTAGGGATCGCAATAGTCTCCAGCTTATAAATATCGCTAAACTCTTGTGCCTCTGTCATTGCTGTACCAGTCATGCCAGCGAGCTTTGGATACATTCTAAAATAGTTTTGGAATGTGATAGATGCTAAAGTCTGGTTTTCGTTCTGTATCTCAACACCTTCTTTAGCCTCCAATGCCTGATGTAGGCCATCCGAGTATCTTCTACCATCCATAATACGACCTGTAAACTCGTCGATGATCATAACTTTTCTGTCTTTTACTATGTAATCCACATCGCGCTTAAAGATTTTTTGAGCTTTTAAAGCCTGATTTATATGATGAACCAATGTCATATTTTCGAAGTCATAAAGAGATGTATCGTTTGCAATCAATGATTCTTGCTTCAATATCATTTCAATGTGCTCATTACCTCGATCATTAAGCATCACAGCTTTTGCTTTCTCATCCATTTCAAAGTCGGCATCTACAAGCTTTTTCACAACTGCCTCTGCTTTTATGTAAAGGTCTGAGTTATTGTCTGTAGGGCCAGAGATAATAAGGGGCGTCCTCGCCTCATCTATTAAAATACTATCTACCTCATCTACAATCGCAAAGTTAAACTCTCGCTGCACCATTTTGCTAATGTCAACTTTTAGATTATCTCGTAAAAAATCAAAGCCGAATTCGTTGTTTGTACCGTTGGTTATATCGCACTGATAAGCCTTGCGCCTATCATCCTCTTCCATGGAAGACATAATGCATCCAACACTCAACCCCAAGAATTTATAAAGCTTACCCATCCATTCAGCATCTCGATGAGCAAGATAATCGTTAGTTGTAACAATATGAACACCCTTACCTGTAAGCGCATTGAGATATGCAGGAAGCGTTGCAACAAGTGTTTTCCCCTCACCTGTTTTCATCTCAGATATCATGCCTTTATGAAGCACCATACCACCGATTAACTGAACATCGAAATGACGCATTTTTAGCACACGCTTAGAAGCCTCTCTCACCACAGCAAATGCTTCTGGCAATATATCATCAAGTGTTGCACCTTGTGCTAGTAAAGTTTTAAAGTAGCCAGTTTTGGCACTCAACTCTTCATCAGAAAGTTTTGCAATCGCAGGCTCCATAGCATTGATTTTCTGAACAATATCGCGCAAAGAGTTTACTGTGCGCTCATTAGCGGTTCCAAACATTTTAGCAAGCAAATTTTTAATCATATCACAACACTTATTATTTATGGGCTTGAAGTCAGTTTCCAACTGACTTATGCAAAGGTTATAATATCTAATTTTAAATTTAGCAATTAAAGGATATCTTAATGGCAGAAATTCTCACTAAACGTTTGTGAAAAATTCCTGAATCTGTTGTATAATCATAGCTGTATCTTCCATCTTATTAATCTTGGAACGAAACTCTGCTGAATTCTTCATACCACTACTATACCAACCTAAATGTTTTCTGGACATCATAACACCAGTTCTAGTACCGTATAATGATAAATTGTCTTCAAACTGTTCTAAAATCACGCTGAGTTTTACATCATTTGTTGGAGAAGACAGTCTCTCTCCTGTTTGCAAGAAATGTGAAATCTCGTTAATAATCCAGGGATTACCATACGCGCCTCTTCCTATCATCACACCATCTGCAGTCGATTGTGCGAGCGCAGAAATTGCATCATCTATGGATTTAATATCACCGTTCACAACAACAGGAATTTTTACAGCGTTTTTCACATTCTTCACAAAATCCCAATCTGCCTTGCCAGTATAAAATTGACATCTTGTTCTACCGTGTATTGTAATCATTTTAATGCCCAGCTCTTCTGCTATTGATGCAAGCTTTGGTGCATTCAAACTAGACTCATCCCATCCCATGCGCATTTTAAGCGTTACAGGAATTTTCACAGCTTCAACAGTCGCTTTCAAAATAGCAGCCGCCTTTACTTCGTCGCGCATCAGATGAGAGCCAGCATAGCTATTCACTATCTTTTTTGCAGGACACCCAAAATTAATATCAATAATCTTTGCACCCATATCTTCGTTGAGCTTAGCAGCTTCTGCCATGCTTTCTGGATCACATCCTGCAAGTTGTACGCTTGTCAATCCGCCCTCTTGATCAAACGCACACTTCTGCATAGATTGCTTTGTTTGAATAATCATAGATCTGCTCGCGACCATTTCTGTCACAAGCAATGGCGCTCCAAACTTCCGCACAATTTTTCTAAATGGCTTATCAGTAACACCTGACATTGGGGCCAATATCACAGGTGCATCTAAGATATAATCACCAATCTTTAGTTGTTTTGCTGCCAATTTACAGATACCATAGAACTTATAGAATGCGCTGCATTTTATCTACT
>JAJTIA010000023.1 GCA_021299995.1 Candidatus Jidaibacter sp.
AATTCACAAAATATAGCATTTTTACTTTCTTTTATTCTATTTATCCTGTATAACTCCCAAAAAAATACAGCTTTATTGATTTTATGAAAAATAATTCGAATTCTAATAGAGATTCATTACACTTTCAAATCGTAATGAAAAATCATAAAAATGTTAGAACTATGATCAAAAATGGGAGCGATATAAATGCTGTAGACATGTTTGGCTATACCCCCTTACATTACGCAGTGATTAACTCAAATGTGAAGATGGTAACATCACTCCTAAAATGGGGATGCAAAACATCAATTCAAAATCAAGATGGTTTCACACCTCTACATTATGCAGCAAAAAACCAAAATCTTAATATTGTTAGTCTATTACTTGAATCAAAAGCAGATCCTTTGATCCCATGTCACGACAACAAACTGCCTAAAGATTTGTCAGACAATACAGAGATAAGAGCATTATTATCGAATTACGAAATTACACTCATCAATCCAGCAACACCATACAATTTTACAGACCATAATGGTTGGACATCCTTGCATCACGCAGCAGCTAAAAATTGGGATCACGTGATAGATGGCTTAATCGCTAATGGAGCTAATATCAATGCACATGATAAATATGGCTTCACACCAATGCATATAGCTGTTCAAAAACAATCAAAAGAATTTTTAATTAAGCTCATAGAACATCATCCAAACCCATTCCTCTGCTTATCAAATCCTGAAATACCTAGATTAACCTCTCCAAATCAGGATATAGAGAATATCATTAATGCATATTATGCAATGCTTCAGGACCCAAGACACTTATTGAGTTTATCATGGCCTAGAGGCGGCACATCATTCCATTACGCTGTGTATTTCAATTTATTGGCAGATTTAAGAAACATGATCTCTGTTGCGCCACATCTGATAAATCAACAAAACAATTATGGTGCGACTCCTATCCATAATGCAGCATTTAGAAATAATACCACTGCCATTAATATACTTATTGATAGCAATGCAGATAAAGACTCTTTAGATATTGAATCAAACTCACCACTTGCTATTGCAATTATCAATGGTCATCAAGATGCTGTAAAAGTACTTTTAACACAGAAAGTATCATTAAACTTACAAAACCACCTTGGAAATACACCACTACACCTTGCAGCAGAAATTGACAACATCGACATCTGCTTGCTTTTAATTTCATTCAATGCAAACCCATTCATTAGAAATAAAGAAGAGAAAAAACCCTCAGATGTATGCATGTCACGTATAATGCATTCAACATTAAAACAATATGAAACACTATTTATGCATAATTATACAAGAGGTGCAGGCATAGCTAATGCAATTATATTAGAAACTACAGAACCTATGGCAATAGAATATAGCCAGGGCACACAAATATTTAGTGCAACAGAGAGATTAGGACTATCACAACAATTATCTTCTGAGATAAAATATTATAGTGCACAAAATCAATACAATAACAGAGGATAATAGATATGTGGGAACACGAGTTTGAATACGATGATAATAAAACACCATTACATTGGGCTGCAGCTATAGGCAATACTGAAACAATTGAAGAAATCTTAAAAGATGGCAACATCGCTTTAGATGCAAGAGATAAGTATGGTTGGACAGCTCTTCATTACGCCTCAGCAAACTCAAACATCAGCGCAATGAATACATTGCTCAAGAATGGGGCTAGCCTCAATATAGAGAATAATCATGGTAGATCAGCTCTGTGTGAAGCAATTCAAAGTGCTGATGATGAGACATTAAATTTATTAATGCAATCGTATATAAAAATGCACAATATGTCTGAGACAAATGTTTATACACCATTACATATCGCAGTACTATATGATAATATTCAGATTGCCTCTTATTTTCTTCAAAACAATCAAGCTATTATCGATTTAGGATGCGCTTCAAGACAAGCAACACCACTACATTACGCTGTAGCTAATATGCATTTAGAAATGATGAATTTTTTACTATGGTGTAATGCGAGTGTTCATGTAGTAGACTTAGACAACTCGACTCCACTTCATATAGCAGCTAATGTGAAAAACACTCATGGGATCCATGCTCTTTTGAAGAAAGGAGCATTAATTAATGCTTTCGATAACTACGGGCAAACACCTATTCATAGAGCTGTTCTAGCAAATAGTACAAGCGCAATAAAGATTTTTGGACGCAACAAAGTAGATTTAGACATAATGAACAAGAATGGTGAAACAGCATTACACCTCGCTGTAAGCGAAACAAAACCAAGAATATGCAAAATTTTAATATCGCTAGGCGCCAATATAAATGCACAAGACAAAGATGGTTATACTCCCTTACACTTAGCAGCACTTAGAGGAAATCACGACTTGATAAAACTGCTATTATCTAACACAAATATCAACCCTTTCATACTAGATAATGAAGGGAAAGATGCTGAATCACTCTGCACAACCAAATACTTAAACTATGCCATTTCAGATTATCAGGGCGCATATACACAAAAATTATCTGATAATGCGACTGACATAATTATAGATACTAGGTCACATATTCTTCATTCACATATTAAAGATAATGCCAATACTGATAATGTAAATTTATCCAAATAAGCTATTGATAAAACAAAGATTTTGAGATTAGCTGAATATCGATAACTTTATACAAGAGGTATAATATGAGTTACGCATGTAGGGTATTATCGGTAGATGGCGGCGGAATTAGAGGAATTATTCCGGCAAGAATATTAAAAGAATTAGAGCTCAGGGCAGACAAACCATTAACAAAATTATTTGATTTAGGAGTCGGTACTTCAACAGGTGGAATTATTGTGATCGCAGCAAGCCTTGTGGATGATTATGGCTCGCCACTGTTTCCAGCGGATGCTATGATTGATCTGTACTTAAACAAGGGTTCAGAAATTTTTGAAATTAGCACAGCAAGAAAGCTCTTCTCTGGAGATGGATTATTCAAAGCAAAGATAGACAGAACAAACATAGATAAACTGTTAGAAGAATATTTCACAGACCATAAGCTATCAGACGCATTCTTCCCAATCGCAGTTACATCGTACGATCTCGATACATGCAAACCTCATATATGGTCTACTTTGGACTCTTGGAAGAATCCAAAAATTGATGCGTACATGAAAGATGTTGCAGGCGCTACATCAGCTGCACCTACTTACTTCTCTCCCAAGCCAATCACTATGAAAGACGGCTCAACACACTACTTCATAGATGGGGGAATGTTCCAAAACAACCCGCAAATTGTACCACTGCTAGAAGTAATCAAGCTAGATGCAAACATTGATAGGTCAGACATGTTAATGGTTTCAATAGGCACAGGCACAGCTGAACTCGCATTGAAAGGAAAGGATTTAGTTGATGCAGGCATTATTGGATGGATGCAAGGCGCAAGACTAATAGACGTGATGATGGATGGTGCCAGTGATTTTTCCGATCTTGAAGGCAATATCATATATCCAAATCGCTATAGAATCCAAGTAGACATCTCTTCAGAGCTCTCTGAAATGGATAAACCAGAAAATGGCCCTTTGTTGCTAGCTGCAGCTGAGAATTGGATTGCGCAAAACTCTAGTATGTTAGACAAAATTGTAGACGATCTACTTTTACAAGAAAAAGAGTTGGCCAATGAAATTAAAGCTCACGAATTGTTAGTATCAGATGACATGCACAATCTTCAGATGGCTGCATAAAACATAAATTCCTAAAGTGGCATATTCTATCAATTAAAAGAATGTGCCACCCTACATGTTGAAATATGGATATAATAGAATCGTAATGCAGCTTTATATTTATCTTAGAGAGTGCTAAATCATAATATTAGCACTCTCTTTTTTTGGGTTTCATAACTCTCTTCAGAGCAATATTTATATACAGCTCTCAAGCCATTGTTTATGCTTTTTTTCGTCTTCAGAGCCACGATTTAGAATATCATTTATATCATCCCATAGATCATCGCGTTTCAGCATTTCTTGGTAAGCAGTATTGGTGTCTTTTTCATTATCCAGCATTGCTCTTAAGATTGTTTTGTCTCCAAGCATGTTGCCTAATACAACTTTGCCTTGCGTTAACATGCTTTTAACAGTGGGGCCATCGGGAGGTGTTTCGCCATGGGATCTAATAACCTCACTTAAATTCTCTACATGCCTTTCATGGTCACTTTTGAATTCTGTTAATTTTTCTTTATAATCTTCATTTTCAAGCCTATTAATTGCAGCTTCATATGCTTCTATAGCATCATAATCAAGCTCTATAAGGCTTTTTACTGCATCAATAAACATTTTTTGAGTTCCTACGAAAGTTGTCATATTTTGTCCCTCGAAATTAATAAAATTACATACTGAATTAAAAGCTTATGCGAAATTATTTATTAAAATTTTGTACCAAATTGGTATGAGTCAAATGACTCACTTTTACTATGATAAGTCGATCTTTATTCTCTTTTATATTAAACGACTACAAGTCAATACATTTAAAAAGCGCTATTAACTATTATTATTTCGCTAAAAACTCTTAAACTTCATTAAATTATATCTTTTTGAAAAAATATAATCATACCTTGATCTTATTCATCGCACATATCGAAGTCAATATAATTATCATAAATAAAAGCGTGCATATTGATCAATATATAAAAAACAATAGATTAAATTTCTAAAAATGCCGTTTTTCTTTCTCTTCCAAATGCACTCGATATACACTCTATACACACCAGGATCTAGAACAACAATCAGACTTCCGCAACTATAGCTGCCTATACAACTCATCAGGCACAGCTTCTATTCGTCCCATTGCTTGAAGAAGATGTCTTTGCCCTAATTCTTCTGCAAAACACAAGATGTGCTCCAACACATCTATAGGAAACCCACAAAAAGGGTTATCTTGGTTTACGTGATATAGCCACAATTTAGCCAAGCCAGCCCTTAGATAGAATTCAAATTTATTTAGATTCACACCAGATATAAAAACATAGCTCGGTGTAATTTCTATTGTAGCAAAATACTTATGAGCAGTAAATTCAGCCTTAGGATAATCACCTAACTTAGAAAAGCTCAACATTTCACCAACATCTTCTGCATGGCTATCTCTAACCATAAAAGTAAATGCTTCTTTCAAACGCCACATATCTATAAGATTAGGGTTACTAGAAACAAAATGCTGCAATACATTGCGTTTCCTAGTATCTAATGCAAGCTGCACTTTAGGGTTAGTAGCTGTGCCAAACACTATACGTGTATTTTGAATAATAGCCTCTTCTATGTCAGATAAACAATCAACATGAGGTGGAATTGTATTAGGATGGCCATTATATCCAAAACCAAAATGAAACTCCCGCAAAGACGAATGAGATTTAAGACAATCAGATAGAGAGGCAACATTTAAGCCGCCATTCACATAATAACGCTCAAAAATATGAGGAATGCCAACTAGACTAGGAGTATAGATCACATCTATGCCACCATCCATATATTCTTCCCTTAAATACGCATGAGATTCTAACAAATCACTTAAATAATTGGGATCTAAGCTATTAGTGAATAGTCTCTTCTTCAACTGCAGGTATTTACTGCCCAACATGTTTAACGATAGTAAAGTCTGATTTTTCGCAAGGTTAATACATAAAGCATCAATACAACTTTGGTTAATATTATTATCAGCAAGATTCAGCTTTACAAGACTTGTATTGACACCAAGTGCATCAATAATCTTCTTAAGCTCATCTTCATCCACAGCTTTTAAACCTGCTAAACTCAAATAAGTCAAAGACTGATTAGTTTTTAAAAACTCTGAAAAATTTTTTATCAATCCTCCATTACCCCAGTTACCCTCTAAGGATAGGTCTTTCAGTGATTTGTTTAATTTTAACGAATTAAGCACTGCTTCTAAACCAACATGACCAATCGAATTATCACCTATATTTAAATGTTCGATATTATGATTCTTTGCAAGCAATTGAGCTATGTACTTACATCCTTGATCATCTATATTACTACCATTTAGATCTAATGATTTAACAGAACTGTTATTGATAAGTGCCCCAGCTAATAAGTAAGAACCTTTTGCACCTATACTACCACCACGCAAAATTATCTTAGTAAGCTTTTTGTGCGGACGCAAAGCATTAGAAAGGATACTTTTTTCATCATTGCTTAAATCATCACTACAAACATCAGGACCGTACAATTGAAGGCCAGATAGATCAAGCACAGAAAGGTTTTCCAATAATCTAACAAATCTCAATATGTATATAAATTCCGGAGAGTTAACTGTTACATTATGCAAATTTATAATATCCAAATTCGGCTTTTTCTTATAAGCATCAAATATTAGGGGAAGCACAAACTTTAATTCGTAATGCTCTTGAAATGATATCTCTATACTGGGTGCATCGTCAGAATTATTAAATTCACGTAAATAATCAATCACATCTTTATGCACTCTCCTTAATTCTGCAATCTTTTCATCTGGCAAAACAACTCTTCTCATATAAACACTCATTTCAATAAGTTTCGCATGATTATAATGATTTACATAAATTTTATCAATACTTTTAAAATATCAGATAGATAATCACCATCTTATCAAATTCATCTAGCAATATTCATGAATACAGCTTGCCCAAGCTGCACTTCACCAACTTCGTCAGATAGATTCAAGATATAACCTAAAATAAAACTCTTTGAGCACAGCATTTCTTTTTACAGCTTCGCGAAGAGAGCGTACGAAATCGTCGCCATCCTTACAGTCTAAAACCATTTCATCTTTGTTCAGATCAATTAATCTGATCTAATCCGTTTTATATTACCCTCGCGCTTAATTCCTCAGATAACTTCACCGATTCAATACGCAACCTTTCTGGCAAGCCTGATATAATAGCTTCACCTCTGCCTCTTAAAATATCGATCAAAGCGGATCTACCATTTGCTTTTAACTCTATCAAATTAACATCCACCCGAAAATGAGGCGATGCAATACGATAGTGCTCGTATGGACCAAACTTAATACAATATTCATTTAGCAAAACATAACTCTTAGAAGAATTAAAACGCAAAGTGACACACCCATCTTCTCTATGATCAAGAAATACTAAAGCATCTTTATTGCAAAGCATTTGAAGAGCATTTCTAGGGTTAAACACAGAAAAAACAACATCCCTCTTTCTTTTCTAAAGCAAAGTTTCAATCTTGCATACCGAGTTATTATAACCACCATATACACCAGAAGTCGTTGCAAATAGAATATTAGTATGACGCGAAATAGCAGTATAGTATGAATTTGCAGCATAATGAGAACAATCGTTGACACTTGGAATACCTATATCAACAAGAGCTCGATTTTTCTTAATGCTCAATGCAATATGCTTTAACAGCTCATCGTCCATAATAGGCTCACCAATCATTTCATCAAGACGGCTTTCAGACAAATTTAACGATTGTAGAGTATCATTCATTCTGAATGCATGAGAAAAACCAAACAAATCCTCTCTACATATGTAGTTATAACTAAGGTCCAACAACCTTAATGCCTTGTTTAAATGCAGAATCTCAGCCAAGCCTTCAAACTCATCGCAGTTGGAAAGGCCAGATAAAAACAAACACTGTAATGAATTATTACATATCGCCATCTAGGCTAAAGCCATGTAAATCAAGCTTATGAGACCCATCAAGTCTTAATTGCTCAATAGTAGAGTCGAAAGATTCACGGATAATAATACTAAAAACATTAAAGGACTGTGGGATTTTAATGTTTTTGGCAAAAAAGCAACCTTTTTGTGATTGTAGGACTTATCTGCAACTAATTACACATGGAACGATTCGCCACACCCACATTTACCTTTTTCGTTAGGATTCACAAACACAAAACCAGATTTTGTCTTTTCGTCCACATAGTCTAAAGTAGTACCTATTAGGTATAAAACAGCCTTTGCATCTATGAAAACAGTGACATCTTGATCTACTATTTTTTCATCAGCTGGATTTTCTACATCACAGTATTCAAATGTATATGATAAGCCAGAACATCCGCCAGACTTCACACCCACTCTAATACCTAAAGATGCCTTATCTCGTTTGCCAAGTAGGAACCTAACGCGCTCTGCAGCGACACTTGTCACTTTTATAATTGGAAGACGATCCGACATATTATTGAGTTGCTTTTTTGTTTTTAAAATCTTCTACAGCTTTTTTTATCGCATCTTCTGCAAGAACAGAGCAGTGAATTTTTACTGGTGGTAATGATAGCTCTTCAACAATATCAACATTCTTGATTTCCATAGCCTCATCCAATGTTTTGCCTTTTAGCCTCTCGGTCGCAACAGAGCTTGAAGCGATTGCAGATAAACATCCGAATGTTCTGAATTTCACATCTTCAATCACATCTGTTTCTGGATTCACTTTAATTTGCAACTTCATTACATCACCGCACGATGGCGCACCAACCAGTGCTGTACCTACGTTAGGCTCGCTTTTATCAAATGATCCTACGTTTTTTGGATTCTCGTAGTGATCTATTACTTTTTGACTGTATGCCATATAAAACCTCGTTTTTTAATATTAGTGTTCAGACCAATTAATACTTTTTAAATCTATCCCTTGTTGCAACATCTCCCATAATGGGCTCAACTCTCTTAAACGCTCAACCGCCTTAGTTACCATCTTTATAGCATATTCTACATCTTCTTCAGTTGTAAATCTACCAAAACCAAATCTTATCGATGTATGCGCCAACTCCTCATCTACACCTAACGCTCTCAATATATAAGAAGGCTCAAGAGATGCAGAAGTACAAGCAGACCCAGAAGAGACAGCAAGCTCTTTTATTGCACCAATCATAGATTCGCCCTCAATGCAGGCAAAACTTAGGTTTACATTACCTGGAAATCTTTTCTTCATGTCGCCATTCAAGAATACATGAGGAATTGAAAGCATGCTACCAACAAATTTATCGAATAACTTTTGAAGCTTTTCTCTTTCGTTCTTCATCTCTTTATGTGCAATCTCCGCTGCCTCACCAAACCCTACAATAAGAGGAGTAGGAAGAGTGCCAGATCTCATGCCGCGCTCCTGCCCACCACCATTGATGATAGCAGATATACGAACCCTTGGGCTTCTACCAACATAAAGCGCGCCAACTCCCATAGGGCCGTAGCATTTGTGAGATGAAATACTCATTAAATCTATATTCATCTCCTTTACATCTAGCTCTATCTTACCAAACGCCTGTGCTGCATCAGTATGGAAAAACACCTTATTCTGCCTACATAGCTCTCCTATTTCCTTAAGCTGCTGAATCACTCCAATCTCATTATTCACAGCCATCACAGATACAACTAGTGTGTCTTCGCGCATCGCAGCTTTTATTGCAGCTACATCAACCAATCCATTTTCGGCAACTGGCAGATATGTGACCTCAAAACCTGATTGTTGTAAGTGCCTACATGTATCCAAAATACATTTATGCTCTGTAGCAAGCGTGATAATATGCTTCTTCTTATCACCATAGAACTCAGCCAATCCTTTAAGCGCTAGGTTATTAGATTCTGTAGCACCAGAGGTAAAGATAATCTCTTTAGGATCAGCATTAATAACACGCGCGATCTTAGTTCTAGCATCTTCTACAGCTTCTTCTGCATTCCATCCAAACTCGTGCGTTCTCGAATGAGGATTACCAAAACTTTGGTTAAAATATGGCAGCATTTTTTCCACCACTCTGGGATCTGTAGGAGTTGTAGCTTGATAGTCCATGTAAATCATTTTTTTTGCATTATCCATTTTGAGCAACCTTTAATTGTTGATTTTTATTAGAGCTTAAAAACAGTTCTTTCCATAAGTTTATAAACTCTTCTACTTGCGCCTTTGTATTGTTCACACCGAGGCTAATACGTACAGCTGTTCGCGACACTTCTTCATCGTACCCCATAGACATTTGGACGTAAGGCAAACTTACCTTACCGGAAGAACAAGCAGAGCCTGCACTTACAGCAAATCCATTCAAGTCAAAATATATTACTTGCGTCTCGTTCTGTACATTGGGCATAGTGATAGAAGTAGTATTTGCAACACGTCTCGCACCATCACCAAACACAATAGAGTCTGGGGAAATCTGTAGAAGGGCATCCTCGATAAAATCACGCAGTTTAGCTATTTCTGCAAACTTAGGCAGTGATTGTTTAGCAATATCGCATGCAAGGCCAAAACCATGTATCGACATCACGTTTGGGGTTCCTGGACGTATCCTATATTCCTGACCTCCACCATGCATCAGTGGTGTGAGTTCGATGCCTTTTTTTAGAATAAGAGCTGCAGCACCTATAGGCCCACCAAACTTGTGCGCAGACATTGTTATCATATCTACATCCAAATCTACAACATCTACGTCAATCTTCCCAAATGCCTGAGTTGCATCGGTATGCATTATCCCATGATATTTATGCACAATCTCAGACAACTCTTTAATTGGCTGAATTACACCAGTTTCATTATTAACGTATTGTATGCTCACAAGACATTGATTAGGCTGATATTCTGACAAAATCATTTCAAGCGCTTTAAGATCTACTATACCATCAGAATTTACTGGCACATCTCCAAACTTAGCAACAGAAAGCACAGATAGATGCTCTGTGGTAGATGTGATGAGCTTAAGGTCTTTCAAACCCTTGAGCGCGAGATTATTACCCTCAGTGCCGCTCGCAACAAAAATCACATTGAATGAATCATCAGCGTTTGCAAAATGTGCTACCTTTAATCTCGCGGATTCTAATATATGCTTTGCTTCTCTGCCAAATACATGGACAGAAGATGAATTAAGCGGCTTATCTGCAATACTGAGCATAGCATCTTTAAGGCCCTCCAAAAGTGGAGTTGTTGCATTATGATCGAAATAAACAGGTTTACGATGCATCCCTCTTACCCCCACAATTACTAATATTAAATTTTCTATCACAGATATCTTGAATACTGATAGAACTTAAAAAATCGTGCACATAATCTTCAAAATTAGTCCATAATCCATGCGTTAAACATTGCGTCTTATCTTGCAAGCAGCCTTCATGAGAACTCTTAGCGCATCTAGTCATCCTTAGATTTTCTAGTGTTGCTGTCATAATATCAGTCAACAATATCTCTTTTGCATCACGCAAAAGTACATACCCACCCTTTGCACCACGCACTGACGATACCAGCTGAGCTTTTTTAAGCTGTATGAATATTTGCTCTAGATAACCCGAATCTATGTTTTGCTTCAAAGAAATCTCAGATAAATTTACAGGCGATCCTTTACCATACACATTGATATGCACTAAAGACATTACAGCGAATCTACCTTTTGTCGTAATTATCATAACTTTAGGCCTGCGTGTTGTAGGTTAATTTTTGCTACCAAATTTTGTTTTTATGTGGTAATATCATTCTCTTAGTTACCGGTGATTATACATCAGTATACCCTACTAATCAACTAGGAAAAGAAATTTAATTATACATGGTGAGCAATGGTAAAAGAAGTTATTTTTAGCGGCCCAGAAGGGCGAATAGAGGCCAGATTCCATAAAAGCGAAGAGCGTGATGCTCCAATAGCTATCGTATTACACCCCCACCCATTACATGGCGGCACAATGAACAACAAGGTTGTTTACAATGCGTTTCACACACTGGTTGAAATGGGATTTTCTGTATTAAGATTCAACTTCCGAGGTGTTGGTAAATCGGATGGTGCATTTGACCATGGCGTTGGTGAGCTTATAGATGCTGCGGCGTCATTAGATTGGTTACAGCTACAATGCCCAGGTTACAGTAGTTGCTGGATAGTTGGGTTCTCTTTTGGCTCTTGGATTGCATTACAACTATTAATGCGAAGACCTGAAATTGCTGGATTTATTGCGATCTCTCCTCCAGCTAATTCTTATGACTTCAATTTTTTATCTCCATGCCCATCACAGGGCTTGATCATTCAAGGCACTATAGATAAAATAGTTAAAGAAGAGCATGCTTACGAACTTTACGAAAAACTAGAAAAACAAAGAAATTCTAGCGTTTCCTATTTGGCTATTAATGACGCTAATCACTTTTTTGACAATAAAAAAGAAGAATTAAGTGAAGCAATTAAAAGCTATGTAAGACCTAGAATTAAAGTAGAACAGGTTGTACGTAAACCAAGAAGAGATAGACGAAGAACAAATATAGAGGCAGCCTAAAAAATATGAAAATATTGGTATTGGTAGATGATCGTATTGGAAGTTCAAAACAAGCTATAGCGGTTGCTGATATGCTCAGTATTCCATACAAGAAGATGAAAATTGAGTACACATTCTGGTCCAAAACCCCTAATATTTTCGGATTTCATGGCGCAACTATTACAGCATCCTCTAAAGCAAAACTGTTGAGTGCAAATCCGGACATCATAATTGCAGCTGGCAGAAGACTTGCTAGAATTGCAGTATGGATTAAAGAAAGAAAACCAAACATCAAGTCTGTACATATCTTAAAACCTGGCATTGATCTCAACAAGTTTGATTTATTACTCCTGCCAAAACATGACAAAAAGCGTAGCATGGTAAACCATCGCAAGAAGATTATCTTTGTCGACGGTGCAGTCGCAAATGCTTTACGTCCACTTGATCTTGTGTACCAAAAATACTGGGAAGACGCCTTAAAAAATATGCCCAAGCCCCTTATTTCTGTATTCATCGGAGGCCAAACAAAGGGTGGGGTTTTCATGGAACATCATGCGAGAGATCTAGCAAAAAAAGTAGTGTCTTTTGCAACAAAAACTGGAGGCTCTCTTATTGTATCAAACAGTCGGCGCACCGGTCACAGACTAACCCAATTGATATTCGACATCATTAAGAAATCAGGTGTCAACACTATCTTGCATGATGTAGAAGATGACGAAATCAATCCATATGATGCAGCGCTTAGAAAATCTGATTATATAATAATC
>JAJTIA010000012.1 GCA_021299995.1 Candidatus Jidaibacter sp.
ACGGCAATGGAATGAATTCGCGGTCATCTCCTGGTACTTTGGGAAATTTCCCGGCCTTCCAATCAGATTTAGCTTGTTCCAGCCTCTCTTTGGAGCTCGAGACGAAATTCCAATCAATAAAGCGCGGCTCGGAGAGTGGCTCACCACCAAGTAGCATTATGTGAGAAGGTGCAAGCGCTTCGATGGTTATGGTGTCCCCGATATTAAATACCGGCATCGTGTGTGGTGCTATAATACTATTGCCTATCCGTAAACTTCCATTAATAAGATACAGAGCTCTCTCCATGTATTCATTCGGCAGGACAAGACTTGTTCCAGCCGGCATTTTCGCTTCCACATAAAATAATGGGCTATAGATTTTTACTGGCGATTGATTGCCATAAGCACGGCCGGCAACGAGTTTAAGTTGCACGCCTCTCATATCAAACATTGGCAAAGTATTGGCTGCGTGGTGATAAAATTCCGGCGCTATTTCTTCGAATTCTTTGGGTAACGCCACCCAGCTTTGTAGACCGTGCGCACGGCTTGCAGTTTTGCGCACTTGTTCACCAGTACGCTCCGAATGTGTTATACCATGCCCAGATGTCATCCAGTTTACGGCGCCAGGTAGGATTTCTTGGGCAGAGCCCATGCTATCACGGTGAAACATTTCGCCTTCAAATAAATATGTAACTGTTGCTAAGCCGATATGAGGGTGTGGGCGTACATCCATTCCTTGCCCTGCGGCAAAATCAGCTGGTCCCATATGGTCTAAGAAGATAAACGGCCCCACCATTTTCTGCTCAACATATGGCAATATACGGCGCACAGAGAACCCGCCAAGGTCTTTTTCGCGTGGTGTGATGGTCAGGTTTATGAGTGGCTGATTTTTTTTTACCATTTAATATACATATTTACTATGTTTGCAGTCAGTTATCTTTCTGTGGATGTTTAATACAAACAACCACAGTTTATATATTAGATATTGAGGTAGATACTGCAAATTAATTTTTCTTTTTAAATAGAAGCTTCAGCTATATAGGTTAGCTATCAGACAAGCGTGTATTTTAAGTATACAGATAGCAACAATACAGTACTATCATAAATACTTTGTCTCACCCAAGTAATTCTTTTGGATGTAACGTTTCTAAAAGATGTTGCATAATATATGGGTGCAATCATATACAAAGCATAATAATGCGTTTTTATTGATTGATATCGTGGTGCATTTGATGTACGAATTTTTCTGATATTTTGTGTGTTTTTATATGAAGCAATCGGTACTAATTTTAGGTGTTACAGGAAGCATAGGGATGAGCACGATCAATGTCCTAAACCAATATCAAGATGATTATCAAATTAAAGCGATTGTTTCTGGATCCAACTGGCAAGATCTCGCTAGGATTGCTAAAGAACACAAAGTGCAATACGTTGGTATTAGTGATGAGTCTTCATATAACAACCTAAAAGACGAATTGAGCGGCACGGATTGTCAGGTTTTTGCCGGACAAGAAGGCATTTTAGAAATATGTGGAAAAGGTTACGACATAGCGGTTGCAGCAATCGCTGGGTTCGCTGGACTTGCTTCAACAATAGCGGCAGCTAAATACTCAAAAAAGCTCTGTATTGCTAATAAAGAAAGCATTGTCTGTGCGTGGAACTTGATAAATCAGGCATCAAAAGCTTCTGGATGCAAAATTATTCCAGTGGATTCTGAGCATAGTGCGCTTTTTCAGTGCATTGAAAACCACAATAATAAAAAAATTCATAAGGTTGCAATCACGGCATCTGGTGGAGCTTTGCGTGACTATTCACGGGATCAAATGGCAGGTGTGACTCCAGAAATAGCTCTGAAGCATCCAAATTGGAATATGGGCGCAAAAGTGACTATAGACTCCGCAACCTTGGTGAATAAAGGGTTAGAGGCTATAGAGGCTGCCAAACTTTTTGATCTCTCATCAAGTGAAGTGGATGTGATAGTGCACAGAGAGTCTATAGTGCATGGACTTGTATACTATTCTGATGGCTCTGTGATATCTCAGCTGGGTGTTCCAGATATGCGCTCACCCATCTCTTATGCTATAGGATATCCGCACCGTATGGAAATAAATCACAGCCTTCTCAATTTGCCAGAGATGACGAAGCTATCTTTTGAGGCGCCAGATTTTACAAGGTTTCCAATGTTGAAGCTTGCATTATCTTTGATAGATGATGAGCAATATAAGTTGATTACTTTTAACTCTGCAGATGAAGTTGCGGTTAATGCCTTTTTAAAAGGCCAAATAGGGTTTTTAGATATCGAGCGCGTGATAACGGAGACTTTGTCTAATATGCGCAACCCAAACAGTCTTGGGACGCTAGAGGAGATACAGCAGTTCAATCAATCTGTGATAGAGCAGGCATCAAAGTGCTTGTAGTATGTGCGAAGCCTGAAAATGTTTTATAATAAGAATGAACACACACAGGCATTAAACATTTTAAGAGCTCTTTGCAGATCTTGAGATTTGCTTCGACTAGACCAACTTGCCTTTTAAACTGTTAGAGTCGATTTTCTCTATGTAAACATCACAAACCGATCCGATCAAATGCTCAGGAGCATCTGCATAAAGGGCCTGCATGTATTCTGTCTTGCCAATTAGTTGACCTTCATGCCTGCCTTTTTGATCAAACAGTACCTTCATTGTTTTGCCCAGAGATGCATTGTTGAATTTAAGCTGCTTTTCGCGAATTTTGGCTTGCAGCCTAGCTAGCCTTGCATCCTTGACGTCTTCCGGCACTTGTGTGTCTAATACAGATGCAGGGGTGCCTGGTCTTGGGCTGTATTTAAACGAATAGCACTGTGCAAATTCCACTGCTTCTACAATTTCCATCGTATCTTCAAAATCCTGATCTGTCTCCCCTGGGTATCCCACGATAAAGTCAGATGAAAAAGCTATATCTGGACGGGCTTTACGGAATTTTTCTATCACTTCTAGATAGAATTCTCGTGTGTGTTTACGATTCATTGCATCCAAAATTTTATTAGACCCACTTTGTATAGGTAAATGTAAGAAGGGCATTAGTTTATCTATAGAGCCATGAACTTCGAAAAGCTCTTCGTCAACCATATCACGTGGGTGAGAAGTCATGTATCTAATACGCTTAATATCGTCGATTTTAGCCAAATGCTTGATAAGCTGGCCAAGCGAGATAACCTCACCATTATCTCCATCTCCATGATACGCGCTCACATTTTGGCCAAGTAGTGTGATTTCTCTAGCTCCATGCGATGTGAGTCTTAGGGCCTCTCTGTAAACGCTAGGCATGGAGCGAGATATCTCTGCGCCTCTTGTGTAAGGTACAACGCAGAAGTGACAAAACTTGTCGCAACCTTCTTGTATAGACAAAAACGATGCAATTGCTACATTCTCCCCTACTTCTGGCAATAAGTCGAATTTAGATTCTGCTGGAAAATCTAGATTAATTGCCCATTTTTTAGTGCGTTTAACCTCTTCAATCAGTTGTGGCAACATGTAATAACTCTGAGAGCCAACCACGATATCTACAAATGGAGCTCGCGATAGTATCTCTGCCCCCTCAGCTTGAGCAACGCAGCCTGCAACAACGATTACCATATGTTCGCCATTTTCTTTTTTAATATCTTTTTGCTCTCTTACGCGCCCAAGCTCTGAATATACTTTCTCAGAGGCTTTTTCTCTTATGTGGCATGTATTCAATATAACAACGTCTGCTCCTTCCATTGCATCCGAGATAGCGAACCCGTGAGGAGCAAGTAGTTCAGCCATTTTTTGTGAATCGTACACATTCATCTGGCAACCATAGGTTTTGATATGCAGTTTTTTTAATTGTTGTGTCATATTACAAGCACTATATTTCAAAGTTATGGCATTTTACACAAGCTTCAACATTAAGGCAATAAAAATGCTGTACAAGAGAGTTCCTGGCCGATATTATCGCCATTATTAAAACACCGATTTTCCCATATCAGATGAATCAAGAAACACAACTTTTGATAGAAAGCATAGAAGGATCAATAGGATTTTTACGAGGTTATCTTTGACTACGATTCAGCGCTTAAAAGGCTATCTGAATTAGAGCAAAAAGCAGAAGATCCCAATATATGGGCTGATAACTCTGCGGCTCGCAATTTGTTTAAGGAAAAAAATTATCTTGCTAATTTTATTGGTGCAGTGGATAAGCTTTCAAGCGACTTAGCGGGCTATATTGAGCTGATGGAAATGGGTGAAAGCATGGGGGATGATTCAGTAGTGACTGAGGCATCTGCAGAACTGCTTAAGCTTAAGGAATTTGCTAAATCTCAGGAAACGGAATGCCTGTTTTCAGGTGAGGCGGATGCAAATGACTGTTTCCTTGAGGTCCACTCTGGCGCAGGTGGCACAGAGAGCGCAGACTGGTCTGACATGCTGTTTCGCATGTATTTAAGATGGGCGGAGCGTAAAAACTACAAGGTAGAGCTTATAGATAAGCTATATGGGGAAGAAGCAGGAATTAAATCTGCTACTATTAAGATTGCTGGACATAATGCCTATGGTTGGCTTAAAAATGAGAGCGGTATACACCGTCTTGTTAGGATTTCTCCCTTTAATGCTGCGGGCAAAAGGCACACAAGCTTTGCGAGCATTTGGATATATCCGGTTGTGGATGATTCTATAGACATTGAGATAAATGAATCTGATTTACGCATTGATACATATAGATCGTCGGGCGCAGGTGGTCAGCACGTTAACACTACAGATAGTGCAGTACGTATCACGCATATTCCAACTAATATTGTAGTGCAATGTCAGAATAATAGATCACAGCATCGCAACAAGGAAGAATGTTATAAGATGCTCAAATCTCGTCTCTATGAGATGGAGCTAAAAAAGCGTACAGATGCTGTCACAACCCAAAATTCTGGTAAAACCGAGATAGGATGGGGTAACCAGATCAGATCATATGTGTTGCATCCGTATCAGCTAGTGAAAGACTTGCGTACAGATCATGAAGATTTTGACGCTCAAGGTGTGCTAGATGGTAAGTTAGATGGATTTATGACTGCTATGCTTGAATATTCAAGCATAGGTCAAGGTGCTAAGTTTAAGGAGAGCTAAGATGGATGTAGTAAGCAGATTGCCAGAAATCAGAGGTGAGTATAGATTTGATCTGGCTCTTTCTAAGTTTTGCTGGTTCCAAATAGGAGGCACTGCCAAGGTTTTGTATAAGCCAGCTGATGCAGAGGATCTTTCTAACTTTATAAGAAATTTGCCATCAGATATTCCATACTTCGTTTTTGGAGTTGGCTCAAATTTGCTTATCAGCGATAAAGGTTTTAACGGTGTTGCTATAAGGCTTGGCAGGCACTTCAACTATCTTGAGTTTGGTCAAGATAATAGGGTTAAGAGTGGTACAACAATGCTTGATCTTAACCTTGCACTTGCAACTGCAGACCATGGAATTGGTGGATTGGAATTTTTTGCAGGCATCCCGGGAACAATAGGTGGCGCAATTGCTATGAATGCAGGCGCTTACGGTAAAGAAACAAAAGATGTGTTGATCTCTACTAAGGCAATTAGAGAAGATGGAGAGATTGTTGAGATTAGCGTTGAAGACATGGGATATAGATATCGGGGTCAATCGTTGACAAAGAGGCATATATTTTTAGAAGCAACGTTCCAAGGCACTAAAGAAGATGCGAGTGTTGTAAAGCAAAGGATTGTAGAGATACAGGATAAGCGTGCTCACACACAACCTATTAAAACAAAAACAGGTGGTTCGACATTTAAAAATCCAGAAGGGTACAAGGCTTGGCAGCTGATAGATAAAGCTGGGTGCAGAGGGCTTTCTATAGGTGATGCGCAAGTGTCAGAAATGCACTGTAATTTTTTTATAAACAAGGGTAACGCATCTGCAAATGATATGATAAGCTTGATCAATACGGTAAAGGATAGAGTTTATCGTCACAGCGGTGTTATGCTGGAAGAGGAAATCAAAATTATAGAGGCTTAGGCTGCGATGCAATGTATTCACTGTAACAGTGCTATTCTCACTCCACTTTTTTGCGATTCGTGCAATAAAGTGCTTGAAGTTGCTCCCAATATGCAAAATGATTATTACGCATTTTTAGCTATGCCTAAAAATTTTGAAATCTCCATAAGTCATTTAGAATCTCAGTACTTGATAATGCAAATGAAGCTCCATCCAGATAGGTTTGCCAGGAAATCTGAAGAAGAAAAGAGAATGGCTGTAGAGAATTCTGCGTTTGTTAATATTGCATATGCTGCATTAAAAAATGATTTTTCTAGGGCCGAGCACATGCTGCTTTTAGCTGGTATAGATATAAAAGATGAAAACTACATGCAAGATGATATGGAGTTTTTAGATTTAGCATTTCAGTGGAGAGAGCTCTCTATGACACAGGATCAGAGAGCTTTAAGCAAGCTTGTTTTAGAAGTAAAAGATATGCGAGCCAAATTTTTCATAGAATTTTCTAGGCTTTATAATGCTAAAGAGTTCAAAGATGCAGCGCAATTTTTACAAAAGGTCAGGTTTTTAGATCGTTTTTTAACAGATCTATAATAGATATTCTGCAAAAGCCTGTATCAAATGTACACAATTAACGACCATGCTTATATTTGATCTCTCTTGCCTTTATCAAAATCTTGTCTTCTATTTCTCGCGCAAGAACAGGATTATTTTTGCTTTCGCCCCACATACCATTTTGCCCCATATCTTGAGTAAATGCTGCAACCCTTACGCCATCCGATCTAAGCTCGGCGCCTATGATGTATATGTTAAGCTTGAATCGTCTTTTGGCTGAGTCTTCTACTGCATACCAGTCCGTGATAACAGTGCCACCAAATGGATCAGCAGACATAACCGGCATGGCGTGTACTAGGTCAAGAGTGGCCCGCCACAAATATGCGTTCACATTGATCCCTTCTGTTGCAGCAGATTTGCTTTTGCCACCAAATAGCACAAATCCACCTTCGCCAGTTAAGCTGCCAACTTTTTCCGCTTCAACTTCATCGCGATTTTTTGGATAATCTTGCTCAAGATTGGAAGCATTACATGCAGAAAGCACAAGAGCCATAATTCCAAAAGCTGCTATTAATCTAATCATATTACGCAAACAAAACACTTAAAACTCATTTGGTACTATCATCAAAAGGGGCCTGTGTCAATGGAGTTCGCTATGATGTAGGTGCCATCCTATACTTTCAAAGCGAGTAGTAAGCCTTCGTTTGTTGGTATTATGGATGTTGCAAACTGAGTATCTGCAACCATCTCTTGATTAATGCGCTGCAATAGCGCTATAGTATCTGGCTTAGATGGTGTAACAGGCTCATCGTATACATTGCCAAACAGAAAGATATTATCGATCATAATCAGTCCTCCTCTCTTGACAGCAGATTTTGCATAATCCAAATATACGCCATATGAGGCTTTGTCAGAGTCTATAAAGATAGCATCATACGGACCTTCTAGCGATAGCAGTATCTCTTTTGCATCACCTTGATGAAATGCATATGATGCTTTAAAGCCAAATTTATCTATGTTCTGCTTAGATCGCATTATGGAATCTTGGCTTTTTTCTATGCAATCTAAGTGACCACTATCTGGCAATGAAGAAAGAATCCAAGATGCAGAATACCCGTTCAATGAGCCAATTTCTAAGACTTTAGTTGCACCTATCATGCGTAGGTAAAGGGAGATCATATTGCCTTCAAAAGGAGCGATCTGCATGTGTTTTGTTTGCTGATCTGTATTATCTGAAAAATCGATAAAATCTTTATATCTAGCTTTAAGTAGGGAATTTAGATATTGGTCGCGCTTTGAATGTTCAATACGTGGCATCTACGATTTGTGTTCCTCGCCTAAAATCACATAATTATCTCGCGAAGTGTATATATAATCTATCTCAGATTGGTGCATTTTTCTAAAAATCTTCGCTGGCACACCAGCCCACATGTCTCCACTTTTTATCACTTTTTTAGGGCTTAGTAATGCACCAGCTGCAAGCATTCCATGGGTTTTGATTGTAGCGCCATCTAACACAATAGACTTCATGCCTACAAAGCTGTGATCTTCTAAAGTGCATGCGTGCAGCACAACGTCGTGCCCAACAGTTACTCCATCTCCTACTATTGTAGGTCCTTCGTATCTGCTTACATGTATTGTCGAGTTGTCTTGTATATTTGTATTTGCTCCAATCTTTATATAATTTACATCTCCGCGTATAATAACGCCATACCAGATACTAGCTTTGGAGCCGATTTCAACATCGCCTATAATCACAGCATCGTCTGCGATAAAGGCATCATCAGCAATTTTTGGGAACTTGCCTTTAAATGGCTTAATTATCGGCATCTTTTTTTGCTCCTTTTTTGAACCTGCCTCTTGTTGCAGGGGGTGCATCCTTTTTCGCTTTAATGATTACAATAGCATCATCTATCTCGATAGCAGCGGGATCTTTGCCTTTGATTGAATAATATTTTTTATTATGCTCAATATAAGGACCAAAGCGACCAAAACCAGCTGTAACTTTGATACCCTCAAACTCGCCAATCACCTTAGGTAGCTCAAGCAAAGAGTTTGCATACTCTAAAGTAATGCTGGCAATATCGCGGCCCGCTGGGATTTTAGCACGCTTTACATCTTTGCCATCGCCAAGTTGGAGATATACTCCGTAAGGCCCAGAACGTATTGATACTTCTTTTCCATCGTTTTCACCTAGTACTTTTGGTAAGCCCAAGTTTTGTGATGCAGAAGCGGCTTCTTCTCCTTGTTCTGCAGAAGTATCAAGCCTTTCTATGTGCTTACAATTCGGGTAATCAGAGCATCCAATAAATGCACCGAATTTACCTAGCCTTAGCTCGAGACGACCTTTTTTGCAGTCTGGACATTCTAGGCTTTCTTTCTTATCAAAGAGCATGTGCTTCAGATTTTCTTGTAGAGATTGTAATACATCAGCTATTTTTACAGTGAGTACCTCTTGAACGCGCCCATGGAACGGAACCCAAAACTCGCTTAAAAGAGATTTCCAAGCCTTTTCGCCATTTGATACATCATCCAGAGCATCTTCTAGCCCAGCTGTAAAGCCATACTCTACATATTGAGGGAAGTAGCTTGTGAGGAACGAGCTTACTAACCGCCCCCTAGATTCTGCATAAAACCTCTTTTTCTCAATTTTTACATAGCCGCGCTCGCTTAGAATAGAGATGATAGCAGGGTAAGTAGAAGGCCTGCCAATTCCAAGCTCTTCCATCTTTTTAACCAAGTTTGCCTCTGTATATCTAGGGGGTGGCTGAGTGAAGTGCTGATTCTTCATGATTTCTTGAAGATCCACTTGTTCATTCATTGCAAATTGAGGCAGAATTTGTGCATCTCCAGAGACATCTTCATCTCTGCTGTCTTGATATAGCTTTAAAAACCCATCAAACTTTAATGTTGAGCCAGTTGTTCTGAATCGTGCACTTGAATCCTTTGCAGAAACATCCACTGTTAAGGAATCAAAGAGCGCACTCGACATTTGGGATGCAACCAACCTTTTCCAAATCAAATCATATAATCTAAAGTGGTCATCATCTATTTTACCTTTGAGAGATGCTGGTGTAATTGTGACGTCCGTAGGTCTAATCGCTTCGTGTGCCTCTTGGGCATTTTTTGTGCGGTTTTTATAAAATTTTGGCTTCTCTGGCAAATATGGTGCACCAAATGCGCTTCCTATGTAGCCACGTGTTGCAAATAGTGCTTCTTGTGAGATGCTTACACTATCAGTTCTCATATAAGTGATAAGACCTATAATTTTACCACCGACATTTTGACCTTCGTATAGGTCTTGAGCGATTTTAGCGGTTTTTTTAGCAGAGAAACCTAGCTTACGACCTGCATCCTGCAATAATGTTGATGTTGTGAATGGAGCAGCGGTATGGCGTGCAACCTCTTTTTTCTCAATAGACGTCACGCTATATGATTTTTTAAGCAGTGCCGCTTCGATTGTAGAAGCTTGATCGCCATTCTTGATGTCCATTTTATCTAGCTTATTTGAGTCAAACTCCACTAACTTTGATAAAAATATTTCCTTACTTGTCCTTTGGAAATTCGCTTCTATGCTCCAATATTCATCTGATTTGAAGACTTCGATCTCTGCCTCACGGTCACATATCAGCCTTAGGGCTACAGACTGTACGCGCCCTGCTGCCTTGCTTCCTGGTAATTTGCGCCATAAAACCGGTGATAGATTGAAGCCAACGAGATAGTCCATAGCCTGGCGCGCTTGTTGTGCATGAACTAAATCATTGTTAATATCTCTTGGATGCTCCATTGCCTCTAATATCGCTTTTTTTGTGATCTCGTGGAAGACGACGCGCTTTACAGGTTTTAACCCACCTTTTATCTTTTTTTCTTTAATAGCCTCTAGAATATGCCAAGCAATAGCCTCGCCTTCTCGGTCGGGGTCAGTTGCTAGGTATAGTTCATCACATTCTTTATATTTAGCTATAATTTGATCTAACTGCTTTTTGGATTTGGGCAATACTTTGTAATGCAGAATAAAATCTGAGTTTGGTTGTACAGCTCCTTCTTCAGAGGGCAAGGCTCTGACATGCCCATATGATGAGAGCACCACGTACTCTTTACCAAGGTATTGGTTTATTGTTTTAGCCTTCGAAGGTGATTCAACTATTAATAATTTCATTTTTGTTATTGCAAGCGCATGTTGTAAGTTGCATAATCTTTAAGAGTCAATATTAGTGTTTTTTAAGTATGTCAAGTAAGTATAGCAGAAGTCAATTTAGTAGAATCTCTAATAAGTCGCATAGAAAAAGGTCATATTGGAAATTTAAGCTCACTATTTTTCTGATATTGTTAATCAGCTTATTGCTATTTTTATGCAAAGATGTAGAGCCTGAAAGAGGTCAAATTAAGATAGATATAACAGATCAAGTGAAATCAGGTGAATTCAAATAAAAACATTGTGGTAGAAAATTATTTAGAATTTTTGCTTTCAGAGCGAGGACTCTCGAAAAATTCTGTATTTTCATATGTGCATGATTTGAATAGTCTTGCAGCATTTGCAGAAAAGTCGAAGAAAGATATGATGAAGCTAGATAAAAATGATTTGGAGTTGTATATCGCATCTAATGAAATTGCAAGATTAAAACCATCATCGGTTGCCCGGAGAATTTCTACATTAAAGAGTTTCTATCAATTCTTGTTCTCAGAAAAGATGGTGCAAGAAAATCCTGCACATTATCTGGAACATCCTAAAAAAAGCCAAAATCTTCCCAAATCTCTGTCGCTTGTAGATTTAGATAAATTGATTGCGATTTTGAAAGAAGATCAATCTGAAGATGGAATTAGAAATTACTGCATCGTTGCGATACTTTATTCAACAGGGATGAGAATTAGCGAGCTTTTAGCGCTCACAATGTCACAAATTGCAAACCCTGTGCAGAAATATGAAGATTATCAAGTGATTTTGATAAAAGGAAAAGGTAGCAAAGAAAGAGTAGTAATACTGAACCAAGAAGCACTTTCTGCACTGGCCAACTATCTTACATATCGTAACTATTTTGCAAAAAATAAGGAAACACCTTTTTTGTTTCCATCATTTAGTAAGTCTGGCAAGCCCACGCATTTAACGCGCCAGATGTTTTTTATAGCTCTTAAAAAAGCGGCAATTCATGCTAATTTAGATCCTGCAAATGTTTCTCCTCATAAAATAAGACATTCTTTTGCAAGTCACATATTGGCTAATGGTGCCAACCTAAGAGTTGTACAAGAACTGCTTGGGCATTCGGATATCAGCTCTACTCAAATTTATACTAAGGTTCTGAGCTCTCAAGCAAGGAATTTAGTGAAAAAGCACCACCCACTTTCTAAAAAAAGTGCCTAAAAATAGATGTTTGCAATTCAGAAGCAAATGTGTTTAGGAACTGTGACTGAGTAGAACCAAAAGATGATGCTACATCTATTTGCTTGATATTATCGCGAAATATAGTGTTTTTAAAATCATAAAAGGCTTGTCTATTGTGTCTTTCTATCGAGCTCTTGACCATTTTACCAGCTTCATATTCTTTCATTTTTTTTCTCACAATTGCATCGATAGATTTTTCCATTTCCCTATCAAGTCTACGCTGCAAGTAGTAGTTTTGGTTTCTGCGTCCATTTTTCATGTGTATGCTCTTTTGTATTCAATGAGTATACAATAACAATCTGTAGAGTGTTCATAGAAGTACCAGTGGCAAAATTTTTATAAAAGGTTTAATCTCGTCATTACCAATACTAGGATTGCATGATGCAACACAATCATTACTTGAATAAAAAAGCGAACATATACCTCGTCTCAGATTCATCGGGAGAAACAGTGCTATATGTAGTAAATGCGGTTTTAGCACAGCTAGAGCATCTTAACATTAATAAATTCATGTGGCCTATGGTAAGATCAAAAGAGCAGGTAGATCTTTTATTCGAAAGGTTAAAGGTAATGCCTGGGATTATTTACTATACAATTGTGAGCGAAGAGCTTGAAAGCTATATCATAGAAAAGTCTAGATCGGTTAATATACCAGCAATCCCTGCGATCAATCAATTAGTGAAGACAACAAGCGATTTGCTCGGCATTCCAATAACTCGCAAAATACCAGGTAGGCAGCACCATATACTAGATGATGAATATGTTGCTAGAATCAAGGCGATAGAATATACCGCAAACCATGATGACGGGCAAAAAATGGATGACCTCTCTGATGCTCAGATCATCATTATAGGAGTTTCACGTTCCTCTAAATCGCCTACGTCTTTATATCTAGGGCAGCGTGGGTTTAAAACAGCTAATATACCATTTATTAAAGATATTGGCATCACGACTGACCTCAGTAAGTGCATAGATTCTCTGATTATTGGATTCACAATATCACCAGAAAGATTACGTGTAATAAGAGAAAATCGGCTTTCATCATTAGGCAATAAAGCAAAAGTTGGTAACGAATATACAGATTTAAATGCTATTAAAGAAGAAGTATTACAAGCTCGTAAATTCTTTCACAACCATAATATATCGGTGATAGATATTACAGGAAAAGCTATAGAAGAAACTGCTGGTGAAATCATTACATTGTATTTTACAAAATTTGGGTATACCTGATTCAATGCAGATTTTGAGGTATGTTTAGATGCATTCTGGCAAAGTATCAAAAAACCCTAGAATAAACGTAGATGCTTTAATTGCTAGGCAAGAAGAGTTTGTAAAGACGAGCCATGCTATTTCGCTAAGAGAGAACAATCTGGATGTAAACACTCTTAGAAAGTTGCTTGAGGTTTTTAAACATAGGCATGATGTAGTGAACATATATATACGCAATAAATCAGCTTCATGTTTATTGGTAGAGCTCGCAAAAGAAATGGTGAAGGTTAATAAAAATCTCGTCTATACCGATATAGAAGAAGTGGAAGATTTAGGGCTTGGTGTGAGGAGAAAAGAGGTGCTTGAAGTGGTTGATAAATTTTTGCATCACGATCACATCTATGGCCATTCGAATTCAGAGCTATACGGGTATATGAAGTGCCGCTATGCTATATGGTACACATTATCTGTTTCTAAAAATAATAAAGCTGCTGAATTCGCGAGCGCATTTAAAGCTTTATGTGAAACTGCTTGGCAAACCAAGTGCTTCTCTATCAGCTTAATATGCAAATTAGAGCTATCTTTGCTATTTAATATACCAGAAGATTTAGCTAATCTTATTATGTCATATATCAGCTTCGAAGACATTAAGCATCATGGAAAATGTATATAAAAATTTGCTTGTTAACTTTTTGTTAATATGTGTTTAGTAGAATTAATTAGTTGAAACTCTACAAGGTGGCTTTATGAATGATGGTTTTAAAGAATATCTAATAGCAAGAGATGCAGAGATTGAGGATGATTCTATAATCAAAAATAGAAATAATGGTCTAATATCAGAGTCAGAGAATCAAGCTATGCTGGATACTATTATTAAAAGACTGAAATCTTCAGATGAAAACAGAGATTATTCTCCATTAACATATGAGGATTTTATAAAAGAATTTAATGCATTGCCAGACCCTAAAATTAATGCTTTGTACTATAGAAATGGTACACCACAAAGCGTTACTGTCTCATCTATTCTAGGTACTCTGCTTCAAAATCCAACAGATACAAATCTTGAAATTTTTAATGCTTTGCTTGCAAAGTATCCTCAGATAGAGTTTCACAAGGCAATAGATATCAGGTCTGCAGGGTTTGATACGCAGCAATATATGCAAGATGAGTATTTAAGAGATAATGCTCAAAAAATGTTATCTATAATAAACGACAAAGCGTCGCAAGAAGACAAGAATAAGTTAGGTCTTGTGAACTTGGCAATATTTTATGACCATTTAGATCTATTTAAAGAGTTGGTAGATAAGCCAGAGACAAGTTTGGAATTAACAGGCCAGCGACATACACAAGCCTTTGACTCTTTATTCATGCATCCTAAAAGAGCAGGGTTGCGTGAGTATTTTTTATCTCACCCTACATTATTATCAAGGATTGCATCTTTTAGGGGAGCTTTATTGTATCAAATGACTGTGAGCTGCTCCTTGGAAGAGCTCAAATTTATTTTTGCAAAGATTGCTAATCACACATCATTCAAAAAAAGTGTAGAGCAAGTATTCTCACTTGATTTTACAACTATCTTATTTGCTTTGGAGCGAGAATCTTTGACAAAAGATGAGTTAGATAGTGTGGTGGCGATCCATAAACGTATGATCTATGATGCAAATGGATTGTTAGATTTTACGGCAAAATTCGCATCACAATATGTAGATATCTTAGATAATTATTTTAACAATACCTTTGGTTTGGCACAGATATATAAGAGAGATAGTTTATCAGCTGATGAGATTAATGAGGCGATATTTTCTATAATAGATTTAATGCTTATATATCAGCCACAGTTAATAGATAGTGACCCTGTAACCCAAGTTTATGCTCATAAAAAAAATATATATGGTCTGTTCTTTAAACTGGTATTGAAAGAAGATGATCAAGAGTTTTTGAATAAGATATTAAAGAATAATACCCATATAGATCAATATCTCGATAAGTTTTTTGATTTAGATCTTAAGGAGCAACGCTTAATGCTTTTAAATGCAGGAATAGATACTCCTGAAAATTTTTCTAAAGTAATGGGCAATTTTCCTGATGAGAAATATAAAGGTAAAATCAATGACTTAAATAACGAGATGCTGTACTTGTTTATATCATCAGCGCAACAAGATTTTAAAACAAGTAGTGTAGTTGAGTTACATTTTAAAAAGCAGCTTAGGTCTTTTCTCAAGCTCGGTATTTTAGAGCAGTACGATATCTTAGAAAAGATAGGTATGGATAGATTAGACAATATCGCTAGTAATATAGAAGCAATATTAGGTTCAGATAGTCCTTTGCTTGCAAACTTCAAAGAAGTTGCAGAGTTAGTGAAAAGTCATGCAGGTGGTGTAAATGTTTCTGTAGGCTTAGACATAAGAGCTGTGCTTTTAATTTTAAAAGATGCGAGGTCAGAGTACGCCACTGATATTCAAAAAGAGTTGGCGAGGAGTGCATTTTTGGCAAACCCTCAGCTGATCAAAGAATTCTTTGGTGAGAAGCTTAAAGCAGGTCAAGATTTTAGCATGTTTTTTAGAGATGTAAGGCAGATAAGAGATAAAGATAAGCTTGCATCGCTCTTTAATCAAAACACTAAAGCTTTTGTAGAAGAGTTTTTGAAAAAAGATTTAAACGAGCAAAAGAAAATTATAGAAGCATCTGGCGTAAGAGATCAGAGCGATTTAATTTGGCTAAATAATAATCTTCAATATATTGGTGCTGGACTTAAGACGGATAACTTTGACATTAATATCACAGCACAGCTTAATAGGTTGGCTCCTGAGATATCTAAAGACTTACCAAAAGATTATGAAAATAGGGGCTTTTTCTATAAGATATATGAGTGGTGGAATGGACTTAAACCTTCTAGGCATCAATCACCAAGCATAGAAGGCAGCTTGCTTACTAGCTCAGATAATCTTACAGCTTATATAGAAGACTTATCGAAAAATAAATCCATATATAGAACTGCAGAATTTGAGCAATTACATGAAGTAACAAAAGAGGTCTTTGAGATCAAGTTTGTAGCTGAATTATCAGAAGATACTCATGTTCAAGATACGCATCATAGCAGTGATTTAGCAGAAGATAGGGCAAAGCAATCCACACAAAAGAAATCTAGATAATATACTTCAAAGTAAGTTTTGCGATATATAAGTCTAGGCATAAGCTTTGTTTTGATGCATATATCACATCATACCTCAGCTTGCGCGGCAAAATTATTTTGCGGTAAGTCTCATCTGGATTGTGGCTTAACTGAAGCATAGCATACTCCAAACTCGCACATTTCAAAGCTGCAAGGCCAGTGATACCAGGTGCTACAGATAGGGCTTTTTGCCAGCGTGGATCCGCCATGTCTACATATTTAGATATCTCTGGTCTTGACCCTATTAAGCCCATTTCACCTTTGATGATGTTAAATAGTTGTGCAATTTCATCGCAGTGATATTTCCTAATAATTCTGCCAACACTCGTAATTCTTGAGTCACTATTGCCGCGTGTGAGCGTTATAGGATCAGAATCTTGATACATGCTCCGAAATTTAATGATCTTAAATGGCTTGCCATTTTTTCCGATTCTTTCCTGCAAGAAAAAAACTGGCCCTTTAGAATCCCACTTTATTGCAATTGCAAGCAACGTAATAAGTGGAGAAAGTACAGTAAGAAGCATAGCTGCTATGATAAAATCCCCTATAAATCTTATGGTTTGGTACATAATTACACGTATAAACCAACTAGCTTTTTCACATCTAAAATCGTTTGAGCTGCGATCTCTCTGGCTTTCGAAGCCCCAACATTTGCGACCCTCATGAGCTCACCTTTGTCGCTTAGTAGATCGTTAGACTTTTTTTGTATAGGCCCAAGACCTGCTATTATCACGTCTGCCAACTCTTGCTTGAATTTAGAGCTCTGATAGCTGTTAAAATGTTTTGCTGCATCAGCTATCGAGCAATTTGCAAACGCTGCGTATATGGTTAGTAGATTGGATACTTCTGGCCTATTTTCGTAATCGTAATATATTCCTTCGATCGAATCTGTTGTAGCTTTCTTAATTTTTTGCATTATCAGATCTGCATCATCTGTCATATTGATGCGGGTAAAATCCGAAGAGTTAGACTTACTCATTTTTTTTGTGCCATCACGTAGACTCATTATACGGCCCGCTTCTTTTGGTATTATAACGTCTGGTGCTTTAAAGAAGTCTGTAGCAAAACCTCTATTAAATGCCCCGGCTATATCCCTTGCAAGCTCTAAGTGCTGCTTTTGATCTTCACCAACAGGCACATGCGTTGCGTGATACAACAGTATGTCTGCAGCCATCAACACAGGGTATGCATATAACCCAAGCCCAGCATTTTCTCTATTTTTTCCAGCTTTATCCTTGAACTGAGTCATGCGGTTTAACCAACCAAGCGGTGTGATTGTTGAAAAAATCCAGGCAAGCTCTGTGTGCTCTGGCACAGCAGACTGTATAAAAAGAATGCATTTTTCTGGATCCAAGCCACTTGCTATATATAGCGCAAGGTTTGTTAGGCAATTACTAGCGAGCTCTTTAGGATTTTGTGTCACTGTGATTGCGTGAAGGTCTACAATGCAAAACAAAGACTCATAATCATTTTGCATATCAACCCAATTTTTCATTGCGCCAAGATAGTTTCCTATTGTCAGATGATTTGTAGGTTGAATACCAGAGAAAATACGTGCCATTTTTTTGTTGAGAAATTTAATATTTCAGAGAATAATACAAGTCTTCAATATTTATTTCAAGTTATATGGCACAGGTAAATGTTAACGCTGCAAACACGCAAGAAATACTCTGGGATTCAACCCAGTTGAGTGAGGCATTGTCTATCGCTGTACCGAGCTTCATAGAGGCTAATTCAGTCTCCATAGACTCTCGTAAAATATCGGAAGGTTCGATCTTTGTTGGTATTAAGGGAGAGAATTTTAATGGTAATCTATTCGCTCAAGATGCCCTAGATAGAGGTGCGATTTTGTGCATATTGGATGCTGATACACCAAAATTGCAAGATGTAAAAAACGTGATATACGTTGATAACGCTCTTGCAGCACTAAATCAATTAGGTGTTTACAAGCGTAAAAATTTTAAAGGCGAAGTAATTGCGGTAACTGGAAGTGCAGGTAAGACAACTACAAAAGAGATGTTGAGAGCTGCAATTGGTGCTCATCACTCGGTTTATGCATCATTTGGTAATTTTAATAACAACTATGGTCTGGCACTAACATTGGCTAACATGCCAAATGAAATCGATTATGCGGTAATCGAGTTGGGCATGAACCACGCTGGTGAGCTTACGGAGCTTTCTAAGATTGCAAAGCCAGATGTTTCTATTATTACAAATATTGCGCCTGCACACTTGGAATTTTTTGAATCAGTTGAAGATATCGCAAGAGCTAAAGCAGAGATATTTATAGGTACTAAAAAGGGTGGATATGCAATCCTTAATAAAGACAATCAATATTTTACCATATTAGAAGCCGAAGCATTAAAGCAAAAGCTCAATATCATATCATTTGGCGAGTCTCAAGAAGCGGACTTCAGGTTGATGTCATACAAATTTGGAGGTAAGCATTCTGATATAACAGTCTTACATAATAATACTGACTTCTCATACATTTTGCACGCAAGTGGTAAGCATAATGCCATTAATAGCTGTGCAGTGCTTGCAGCAATCAGCTGTGCTCAAGCCAATATTGACGCAGCTGTATCAAAAGGGTTTGCAAATTTCCAAGCACAAAGTGGTAGGGGAGAGCTAATATTAAACACAACTGCAAGGCTGAAAATTTTTGATCAAAGCTATAATGCAAACCCTGAATCTACAAAAGCTGCAATAGCAAACCTAGGCGAATACAGAGATGAGAAATCGAGGCTTATAGCGATTCTTGGGGATATGCGAGAGTTGGGTGAAACAGCTCAAGAATTGCACTTGTCATTACTTGCCCCAATTCTAAAAGCTAATATAGACAAAGTGTTCTGTGTTGGTGCTTTGATGAACTCTCTATACAAAAAGCTCCCAGATGCTATAAAAGGTGCTCATGCTGATACATCAAAAGATATGGCTAAAATGATAATGCAGCACCTGAAGCCCGATGATATCATACTTGTGAAGGGTTCATTTTCTATGGATATGCAAGCAATAGTTAATACATTGAAGAATTGTGGCTAAGGATCCAAAGATAAAAAAGCAAATAAGTGAATTACGAGCACAGATAGCAGAGCATGACAGGCTTTATTATGATAAATCTAGCCCATCTATCTCAGATGCTGAGTATGATGCATTAAGACAAAAGCTGGCATTTTTAGAAGATGCGCATCCAGAGTTCAAAGACCTATTCAGTCCTAGCGCTCAAGTAGGTTATGCTCCATCTTCATCATTCGCGAAAGTGGCGCACAGCAAGCCAATGTTATCTTTGGCCAATGCATTTACTAATGAAGATTTACAAGCTTTTTGCGATAAAATTAGGCGTTTTCTAGGCATTACTGAATCAGACAAGATAGAGATGATTGCTGAACCAAAAATCGATGGTCTATCTTTTGTTGCAGTTTATAAGGGAGGTAAGCTGCTTGTTGCAGCAACTCGAGGTGATGGGGAATTTGGAGAGGATATCACAGAGAACTTTCGTGTTGTAAAAGGTGCAATAGAGGATATTGGGGAAGATGTGGATTTAGAAATCCGTGGTGAAATATACATGGATAAAGCGGACTTTTTAAACTTAAACGAACGCCGTAAAAATGTTGGAGAAGATTTGTTTGCTAACCCCCGCAATGCCGCATCTGGTTCGTTAAGGCAGTTAGATGTTAATGTCACAAAAGAGCGCAGCCTGAAATATTTTGTGTGGAACGGATATTTTCCAGAATGTTCATCTCATTTAGAAACTCTACAACAACTTAGCTCATTAGGTTTTCCTATTAATAATTTGATTCAAGTGTGTCAAGATGAGCAAGACTTGCTATCGTTTTACAATCAGATTGGCAATGTGCGAGCAGAATTAGAATACGACATTGATGGTACTGTGTATAAAGTGAATAACTATGTGCTGCAAGAGCGCCTAGGTTTTGTAACGCGCTCCCCAAGATGGGCTATTGCTCATAAGTTTCCTGCTGAGAAGGCTGTGACAAAGTTGCTAGATATTGTGGTTCAAGTAGGGAGAACAGGGGCATTAACACCTGTTGCAATATTAGAGCCAGTTGGTATAGGTGGTGTTATAGTCTCTCGTGCGACTTTGCACAACGAAGAAGAAATAGAGCGAAATGACTTTAGGATAGGAGATATAGTTGTTGTAGAGCGGGCAGGGGATGTAATACCAAAAGTGCTTTCTGTAGAATTTGGTAGAAGACATGAATCTGTATCAAAGTTTGAGATGCCAACAATATGTCCAGTGTGTGGAAGTTCAACAGTGAAAGAAGAGTCGGATGCGATTAGAAGGTGCACAGGTGGACTTAAATGTAGCGCTCAACTTATAGAGCGTATTAGGCACTTCGCCTCGCGCGATGCACTAAACATAGATGGCTTGGGGGATAAGCAAATTGAGCAGTTTTTTGAGATGGGCTTATTATCTAATATACATGATATTTTTACGTTGGAAAAACGAGATGCTGAGAGCATAAATCCTATAAGAAAGTGGAAGAATTGGGGCGAAAGATCTGCCCAAAATCTTTGGGATTCTATCAATAGAGCTCGCAGAGTCTCTTTAGATAAATTTCTTTATGCCTTAGGGATTAGGCATGTCGGTGAAAGCACAGCAAAACTACTTGCCAAAACATTCACATCTCTTGCTGCTTTAAAACACCTAGTATGCTCAGAAAATGCTTTATCAGCATTGACTGCGCTTGACGGGATAGGTGAAAAAGTAGCATTAGAAATAGTGAAATTTTTTCAAGATCCTTATGTGCTAGAACTTCTGTCTAAGCTCGAGGTAGATTTAGAGGTTACAGAATATGTCTATAAGGCTGTAGAATCTAGTATCTCTGGTAAGCGTATTATATTTACCGGTTCTCTCTCTTCAATGACGCGTGATGAAGCGAAAAGTATCGCAGAAAATATGGGTGCAGTTGTTGCATCGTCTATATCTGCGAAGCTTGACTTTGTTGTGGCAGGTGAGGATGCAGGCTCAAAGCTGAAAAAAGCACAGGCTCTGAATCTTGCGGTGTTGGATGAGCAGGGCTGGCTTAAGTTGATAGGAAAGAGTTGATCTTCGTTATAATATTCTGGAGCAATAGTGATGCTTTATCTCTTCAAGTAAAATTCTTAATTTTATTGCAACTGAGTGGATAGAAAACTTCTGCACATGTGTGAGTGCTTCTTTAGTAAGCTTATCAGCCTGTTCAACATTTTGGTATGAGTGTATTAGTGAGTCTGCAAGATCCTCGGGCTTAGTAGATTTACTTAATATGCCGTATTGACCATTTTCTATAATGTTTTTAGCGCCACCTGTTGGAGTCGCAACAATCAATTTGGACCGCATCATACCTTCGAGTATGGAGATCCCAAATGCTTCCTTTTTAGAGGGGACGCACAGTATGTCTATACTTTTGAAGAACTGGTCTTTATCGTATACCCACCCTAGCAAGCTGATTTCATTGGTGAGGTCTAAAGTTTTAATAAGAGATTCTATGTTTTCTAGATCTGTGCCATGCCCACCTATTATAGCTTTAAAAGGTATGCCTTTATTTTTTAAGATTGCACATGATTTTACAAAAGTCTCAACGCCTTTTATTTTTTCTAGTCTTGCTAGCACACCAATGTTCATCTGCTTTGAGAAATCGCAATTCTTATGCTCTAGCTGATCAGGTAGGTGAATTGCATTAGGCATAACATGTATTATATCGCTTTTATATCCTACATATTGCAGAGAGTGCACAAGATGTGGTGAGACTGCAATGATGCCATCGACTTTAGATACGAACTTAACTTTGTCATTATGAGCAACTGCAACAATTGGTATATTGCTTGTAGACTTTGCCACAAGCTTTATAGCTCTATTGCCATGCACTATTATAATGCTAGGATTAAAAGCTTCTATAACTCGTTTGATTTTTAGTACTGCGAATAAATCGTATTGCGAGATGTTGCGGATCTTTTCAAATGGTATGTGCATGTTTTTAATGACAGCAGCTTTTGGATGTACAACAGGCAATACAGTTAATCCCTCATAGCAAAGCATGCAGTTATAATCTAGAAACGACTGCTCAAGCCCTCCAGATCCTTTACTAAACATCACATTTAATACACGCATTGTTTTTCACCAAAGATCACAACTAAACACTATATTAACTACATTAAGTTGCTACAAAAAGCATTATGTGTTATATAAGAATGCACAAAATAAATTTAATTCTTCGCTAATATGGACATTAATAAAATCTCTTCAGGCAACTCTTTACCTGATATTTGCAACGTTGTTATAGAAATTCCTATGGACTCTGGCCCAATAAAATACGAATTTTGTAAAGAGAGTGGGGCGATAATAGTAGACAGGTTCATGCCTACATCGATGTCTTATCCATGCAATTATGGTTTTATACCACACACACTTTCAGGGGATGGTGACCCTGTAGACGTGCTTGTGTATTCTAGATATCCTTTAGTTCCAGGGTCTGTAATTAGCGTAAAGCCTATTGGTGTACTGGTAACAGAAGACGAGAAAGGCCAAGATGAAAAGGTTTTAGCAGTACCACATGACAAAGTGGATCCGTTTGCAGAAAATATTAATTCATTAGATGACATACCAAATATACTAAAAGAAAGGATCTCTCACTTTTTTGAGAACTATAAATCTTTAGAAAAAGGTAAGTGGGTCAAGGTTCGCGGCTGGGAAGGCGTAGATGAAGCAAAAAAAGTTATAATGGACGCTAAAAAAAGAGAAGGAACAAAAAACTAAATTATTATTGAAAATGTCGAACTACATAGTTACCACTTTTTACAAATTTGTTAACTTGGATAACGTTAGAGAGATACAACTCGCGCTTTACAAGTCTTGCTATGAACACAATATATTAGGCACAATTTTACTTGCTGAAGAAGGTGTAAATTCAACTCTTGTTGGAGACAGGAAAGATATAGATCAGTTTTATGCGTTTGTAGAGTCTTTGGGATATTTTGATGGCATAGAGTACAAAGAAAGCGAATGTGAATACAAACCGTTTTCAAGGCTTAAGGTTAAAATTAAGCCAGAAACTATCAAGTTTTGTATAGATGCGCTTGACACACAAAAGGCTGGTGAAAAGCTTGCACCAGAAGATTGGGAAAAGTTGCTAGACAGCGGTGCTATGGTGATAGATACAAGAAATGACTATGAAATAGAGTTCGGCACTTTTGTAAACGCTGTAAATCCCAAGACAAAGAACTTTACGGATCTTGTTGATTGGGTAGAGAAAAATTTACAAGATTATGACAAAGAAAAGCCAATAGGCATGTTCTGCACTGGTGGTGTAAGATGCGAGAAATCGACAGCTTATCTGATTCAAAAAGGTTTTAAAAAAGTATATCATTTGGATGGTGGTGTGATGCAATACTTCATAAAGGCAAAAAATAAGGCTAAATATTGGATTGGCCGTTGTTTTGTGTTTGATGATCGGGTTGCAGTAGATGTAGATCTCAAGCCTTATGCTACTTCTAAGTAGCTTATTCTTTGTAAGGCAATGATAATTATCGTAGCTTGTTTTGCATCACAAGGTCTAGTCTCAATTAGTTTGAGGTGAGCACCATTGTACTACATGTACATTCCGCCGTTTACATCAAGCACTGTGCCGGTCACATATCGTGCTTCTTCTGATGCAAGATAAACACAAGCTGCTGCAATATCATTTGGCTCACCGAATGTTGCCATAGGGATAGATGCTTTAATCTTTTCTTTGATATCTTCACGAATCACATCTGTCATTGGTGTGGCTATAAAGCCAGGGGCAATGCAGTTAGCGGTAATACCGCGAGTTGCACATTCTCTTGCAACTGATTTAGTCATGCCAATCAATCCAGCTTTCGACGCGGCATAGTTGGTTTGCCCAAAGTTGCCCATTTTAGCGACGACTGAAGCAAGGTTAATGATCCTCCCATATCTGCGCTTACCCATAGACTTAACGGCCTCGCGATTGAGCAAAAATGCAGATTTGAGATTCACTTGAATTACTTCATCAAATTCTTCATCTGACATTCTCATCATCAAGTTATCTTTTGTAATTCCTGCGTTACAGACTAATATATCAACTTTAGATGCAAGCTCTTCAGCTTTTGTAAAAAGCTCAATAGTGGATTTAGGATCCTTAAGGTTTGCTGGCACTACGTATACTCTTTCGCCTAGTTCTTCCGCCAATTCTTCAAGAACGTTTGCTCTTGTGCCAGAGATTATCACCGTCGCACCTTGTTCATGGAATTTTTTAGCCACAGCATGTCCTATCCCACCGGTTGCACCAGTTACAAGCGCCACTTTATCATCTAATCTGAACATATTTAAACTCCACTAAATATTCTGTAGCAGAATTTCTATCTCATTTGGGTTTGAAACACCATAGATTTCTACGCCATTAAGCATTTTTTTAGCAATGCCGCCTAACACCTTGCCCACACCAATTTCTACGACTTTTGTGGTGTTGCCCTCTGAAATCTTCATCATTGTTTCACGCCATCTAACAGGCTTTACAATCTGCTCTACTAGTGATGCTTTGATGCTTTCCACATCTCGCTTTACATCAACATCTGTATTAGATATAAGTGCAATCCTTGGCATAGTGATTGTTACAGATTCTAGCGCATGTTTCATTTTATCTTGTGCGCTAGACATCATCTCAGAGTGGAAAGCGCCGCTTACGTTCAACTTGATTGCACGCTTAATTCCTAATTCTTTGTAATTCTCTTCAATATAATTAATAGCAGGCAGAGAGCCGCTTAGCACAACCTGATCGGCACTATTGTCATTTGCAATGCAGCACAGACCATACTCAGATGCCTTAGAAATTGCATGATCTACCACATTTAAATCCGCACCTAATATAGCAATCATAGAACCTTGGGAACTTGCTGCTGCAGCTGCCATTTCTGAGCCTCGTACATTGAGAAGCAACGCAGTGTCTGCAAGAGTAAAAGAGCCGGCTGCTGCATACGCAGAATACTCACCCAAAGAGTGCCCGGCGCATGTATTACCTAATTCATATAACTTTTTGCCAGATTGTTTTTCGATCACGCGAGTTGCAGCTAGGGATAAAGCCATGATAGCAGGCTGAGCATTTTGAGTTTGTGTTAATTCATCAATCTCGCCATGAAATATGAGTTTGGACAGAGTGCGGCTCAATGATTCGTCTACTTCCTGAAAGACTTCTTTCGCCTCTGAAAACGTGTTGTAAAGCTCTAAGCCCATGCCAATAGACTGCGAGCCTTGCCCCGGAAATAAAAAGCAATTATTCATAAAATCTTACTATGTTAATAATAGTGAGATAATAATAAATATCCCAATTCTCGCAATATATAATGTGAAAAATCAAAAGCTGCTTAAAATATTTAGTATCATAAGAAACGAGCGCACCGAAGTTCTTATGATGCAATGTCTAATAATATGTTCATTCTTGATTAAAGACGAGCAGGCTCTTGGGAAGAATCAGTGGAAAGTAACCTATTCATCGCACCGCCGGCTGCAAAGCTTAGAGCAAGAGCACATAGCGTTGCTTTGTTGCCTAGCACTGGTTCAAATGCAGAAGATCACGGAATGCATGGATTACAGATTGAGGGCATAATGTAAAAGCATTAATCGCAAGCCGAGCAATAGGGCTTACAATATACTTGAATCCTGTACAAGCTATATCCGCTGTCAAAAGCAGTGGTAATGCGCAAACATCAGTAAGAAGTGCAGCTGGCATCAATAAAGTGCTCTGGTTAGATTTTGTGAAAGAAAATGCGGAATTAAAGAAAAACATCAAAAGCAATTAAAGTTTTAAAAGTATCTGTATTGTATGTATTTTAGAGAGGTATGTCAAGTATTTTGATAAAAAGACTGATAATGATGATATTCAATCGTACTGTTTTTGATATATATGCTTCAGACATCCCACAAAACAAAAAGCAACTCGTGCTTTTTGTAGTTGAATTTGCTATATACAAACTTTTTTATATCTCTTCACTATATTTTTTTTTGCGGTACAATACGTGAGAATTTTACAAAGCAGAGGATCTATGAGTTATAACATCGCAGTAGTTGGTGCAACCGGCAACGTAGGTAGAGAGATCTTAGATATTCTTGTAGAGCGGAAATTTCCTGTGAATGCAGTATATGCAGTTGCATCTGAGCAATCTGTTGGGAAAAAAGTTAGCTTTGGTGATGATTTGTTAAAAGTAGAAGCACTTAGCTCATTTGACTTTAGCAAGGTAGATATCGCATTATTCTCTGCGGGCTCAGCAGTCTCTGAAAAATATGGTCTCATTGCAGCGCAACACGCGATCGTGATAGACAACACATCATATTTCCGTACATTTGACGATATACCACTAGTGATACCAGAAGTGAATCGCGAAGCGCTTGGCCAATATTCTAATCGTAATATTATCTCAAACCCAAATTGCGCTGTAATGCAGATGTTGCTTGCGCTTAAACCCCTGCATGATCATACACGTATTAAGCGAGTTGTTGTCACCACATTCCAGTCGGTTTCTGGAGCAGGGAAAGCTGCTATGGATGAGCTATTTATGCAAACCAAAGGTAAGTACATGAACGAGGCATTGCCCAATCATGTATTCCCAAAGCAGATATCATTTAATGTTATACCAAAGATTGGTGACTTTGATAAGGTTGGTAACACAGGAGAAGAACTAAAGATTATCGCAGAGACAAAAAAGATATTGGATCCAGATATTGAAGTGAGTGCCACGTGCGTAAGAGTGCCTGTCTTCCTTGGACACAGCGAATCTGTAAACGTTGAGTTTGATGGATATATATCTGCTGAGACTGCGCACGAGATTTTGGAGAATGCGCCAGGAGTTATTTTGCATCACCCAAGCGCTGTTTTTACACCAATCGAATGCGTGGGTGATGACGAAGTATATGTATCGCGAATTAGGCAGGATAATTCACGAGAGAATTGCTTGAATATGTGGATAGTTTCTGACAACTTAAGAAAAGGTGCAGCTCTTAATGCTGTACAAATTGCTGAAGAGCTAGTAAAAAATTATATTTAAGAACACGTTGTCAAAAGCGCATGCTAAAAACATTTAAATTTTTCACTGCGACACTACTATTGAGCATATTGTGCTGTATATCATTCAAATACGATGCCTTTGCTACTGAAGCCAAGTCTAATCTGACGCGTAAGGATGTAGTAGATTACTTAAGCAGAAATAGGTCGAAAAATATACCACTAAAAATGTCGGTAGATTTAGGATTAAACTACTCAGGACTAGATTTGTCTAATCTAGATCTTTCATATGTAGAGCTAATAGGGGCAGACCTCAGTAATACAAACCTGAGTAATAGCGATATATCAAATGCTATATTAGAGAACTCTTCATTTGAATATTCAGATCTTGCGAATGTAAATTTATCTAATAGTTCGATTGCTGGTGGGGATTTTTCTTTTGCAAACCTAAACAATGCTATCTTTAACTCCACGTTTTCTGAGATGACTATATTTCAAAGCGCAGATTTATCTTTTGCTCATGGCATGGGCGCTCAGTTTAACAACTCGAATTTTACCGAAGCGATTTTATCAAGTGCGAAATTTGAAAATTCTAGTTTCAACTCTAGTAACTTTAAACTTACAATAGCACAAGAAGGCTCTTTCAAAATCTGTAGCTTTAGGAAAGCTTTGATAGAGCAAGCGATATTCACGAAATCAAATTTTTACGCATCGGTTTTTGACAACGCCTCTGTCAAAAATTCAGATTTAAGCTCCTCTATACTATTTGCAACTAGCTTTAAAAAAACTGATTTGAATGGTGCCAATATATCATCTTCATATGCAGAGTCAGCAGACTTTACACGTGCATTCCTAGATAATATGATTGCTACAGGCATAAAGCTTGAAGATGCAAGTCTGTCGGAAACAACAGGTTCAAATATCAACTTTGATTTAGCTCACATGACTAATGTGGATGCGAGAAGTGCAAGTTTAAAGCACTTATCGTTATCGTCTGCTGTACTAAAAGGGGTGACATTTGCTAACGCTGACTTGCTTGGATTAATATTGGATAGGGCTTTTTTACAAAGCGTTAATTTTAGCGGCGCTAACCTGTCTCACAGCAAAATTATAAACAGCAATATAAAATCTCTACTGCTTACAAATACAGAGTTAGATTCAACCACTATCGAAAACAATGATGCATCCAACTTACGAGGAGCTTCGCCAGAAATAGAATCTAAATTTACAAATCGCTAAAAGCTATTATATTCGTATATAGGAAGTCAGAGGAAATTATGGAAAAAGTAGTGAAAATAGAACATGTAGATAATAGACACGTATCTTGTGATGGTGGATCTGGTGCTCTTGGGCATCCAAAAGTATATCTAGAAATTAAAAAGGATAAAAACATTATAGATTGCCCTTACTGCGGCAAAAAATTTGTGATTCAAGATCACAAAAGTAACAAACAAAAAAAATAGTATAGATTTATGGAAAGCTCTCTCAGCCTGCACTTCAAAAACAATGCTTTGCTCCCAATATTATACGGAGAAAAGAATAAAAATATTGCTATGATAGAAAAAATGCTTTCTGTATCTATCTCGACTCGCGGCAATTATCTTGCGATCTCTGGTGATAGCAATAATATCAGCCTTGCAGCAGGTGCGCTAGAATCGCTATATCACAAACTGGAAGGCGGAGCAGAAGATATAACAAGAGAGCAGCTATTATCTGCGATAGATGGTATCAATACAAATACAAATATTGTTAAATCTAAAAATGTTAAGCATAGTGACAATGTTTTGAAAACGAAGAAAAAAACTATCTTTCCATTTACCGATAAGCAGCACGAATATATAAAAACACTACTGGAAAAGGACATAGTATTTGGTATTGGCGCTGCGGGCACAGGTAAAACTTATTTAGCAATGGCAACTGCTGTCAGTATGTTCATTGAAAAAAAGGTGAATAAAATCATCTTAACTCGCCCAGCTGTTGAAGCTGGTGAAAAACTTGGCTTCTTACCAGGTGATATAAAAGAAAAGGTGGATCCATATCTGCAGCCTCTTTACGATGCGCTTTACGACATGTTGCCCCCCGAAACTGTGGAACGATACTTTGCAACACGTGAACTACAAATAGCTCCACTCGCATTTATGAGAGGTCGTACATTAAACAATGCGTTTGTAATTCTAGATGAAGCACAAAACACAACAGTGGTTCAGATGAAGATGTTTTTAACGCGCCTGGGTGCTGGATCTAAGTTTGCAATCACTGGTGATTTGACTCAGATCGACCTGCCTCTCGGAGCCAAATCGGGATTGATTGATGCAATTGATAAGGTGAAACATATACAAGAAATCGGATTAATACAGTTTGACAGCTCAGAAGTGGTGCGCCATCCTCTGATAAAAAAGATTATAGATGCTTATGAAAGCTAAAACATCAACTAGCAAGCTCAAGATTAATTTTATAGCATCAAAAGATTGGGAAAATATAGGTTTTGATTATAAATCTATTGCTAACTCCATATTACATATGTGTATGGGTGCAACACAGTTTTCCTCTATTTATAAAAATATTGAGTTAAGCCTTAAGCTCTCTGATGATGCTGAAATGCAATCTTTAAACAAAGAATTCAGAGGGTATGATAACCCAACAAATGTGCTTTCGTTTCCAAACTTTGTTTTTGATACCAAGCGCTTTGAAGCATGTATGGCAGAATATGACGGGTATATCGGTGATATAATAGCAAGTCTAGACACATTAGAAAGAGAGTCAATCGAGCAAGGCAAACCATTGAAAAATCACTATGCACATATTATATGTCATGGTATACTCCATCTGCTAGGGTATGATCATCTTGATGATGCTCAAGCGACTGAAATGGAAAATATAGAAACTAATATACTCAATTGCTTAAGTATTCCAAACCCATATTAAAACTTGTGTATACCATTTATGACTAAAGATCACGACCCCAGGCAGAGCTTTTTGAAAAAATTATCGAACTCATACAAAGCAGTAGGTAAACGAATTAAGACGTCTATAGGGCGTGCCAACCAACGTAAAAAATCTAAGGGTCAAGAATCACTGATAAGCGAAGAGGCTCAAAAAATAGTGCATAACATTATGCATTTTTCTGATCTTGATGCATCAGATGTGATGGTTCCAAAACTCGATATTATTGCAGCATCTAATAGGCTTTCGTTAGCAGAGCTGCTTGCTCTCTTCATAAAAGAAGAGCACAGTAGGTTGCCGATTCATGGAGAATCGTTAGATGAGATTGAAGGCTTTATTCATGTAAAAGATATGATAAAAGCTATATCTGATAAAAAGAAGAAGTCTGTTTCAACGCTCATTCGTCCTTTAATATTTGTGCCTCTTACAATCAAGGTAACAGATTTGCTCAACAAAATGAAGCAAGCGCAAACACATATAGCTATCGTACTTGACGAATATGGAGAGACAGCAGGCTTAGTGACAATTGAAGATATCGTAGAGCAGATTGTTGGTGACATTCAAGATGAATATGACTCTGAAACGGATAACATAGTGCAGGCCGGTGAAGGTATTTACACTGTTGACGCAAGTATTAAGGTATTGGCACTGCAGAAGTTGCTAGGCATTACTGTTGAGCTTAATGATGACCAAGACTTCGATACTCTGGCTGGTTTGATGATCGATCATTTTCATTATATTCCTACAGCGGGCGAAAAAATGATATTTAATAATAAACTAGCACTTGAGGTCCTAGAGGCATCAAATCGTAAGATCAAGAAGGTAAAGCTTTCAGTATTATGATGCAGTGCATAGCATTGGCTATAGCTATCCCAAAAGATTTTCTGTTCTATATTCTTACATGACGTCTGCAATAAAAAAAACGCGCCTAAATAAGCGCGTATTTCTCTCACAATATTGTGATCACAATTTAAGCTTTGTTTTCAGGCTCATATTCTTGGATCGCAGAATATTTTACATAAGCTCCATCTGGAGATGTTACTAAATCTCCAT